>JAGWXN010000063.1 GCA_018969885.1 Betaproteobacteria bacterium
CGACGAGCTGCACCTGGAGCACCCGTTTGCCGGGGCGCGGATGCTGCGCGACAAGGCGATCGAGCGCGCCAACGCGGCGTGGGCGCTGGACATCACCGACATCCCGATGGCGCGCGCCTGGGTGTGCCTGGTGGCGGTGCTGGACTGGCACAGCCGCCGGGAATTGGCGCACCGGGTGCTCATCCGATGGAGGCGGACTTCTGCGTGGAGGCGCTCAACGAGGCCGTGGCCCGGTACGGAGTACCGGAGATCGTCAACACCGCCCAGGGCAGTCAGTTCAGCAGATCGGCGTTCGTCAACGCGGTCAAGGCGTGCGGCGCCAGGCAGAGCATGGACGGGCGGGGCTGCTGGCGCGACAACGCGCTCGTCGAACGGTTGTGGCGCAGCGTGAAGTACGAAGACGTCTACCTGCGTGCCTACGACAGCGTGGGCGCGGCCCGAGCAGGCCAGGCGAGGCACTTCGAGTGCTACCACGCCCGGCGACCGCACCAGGCCCATGGCGGGCGCACGCCCGATATGGTGTACTCCGAGACACTGGCGCCACGGCACGCGGCGGCCTGAGCATGAATCCCGGGTTGTCCGCCGCGTCGGTCGTGCATTCGTCGCAGGCGACGCGCGCCCGCCGCCGTGGACAACCCAGCATCGCAGATCACCAACCCGCAGCCCATCCACTTATCTCACCCTTGGGTCGTGTTCAAGCAAGCGCGGTCACCTCTCATCAGATGACACATCAACACGCCCACGGGCAGGGACATTCCAACGCTTCCCGCTCGCCTGAGTCCAGGCGCCCTCGCCTCAATCGCTTGAGCGCCCTCATAGCGGCTGCCTATGGACTTGTCATCGCGGGCCCCGCGCTGGCCAATACCTACGACTACGACTACCACCCGCCGGGCTACGGTCTCGATTTCCCAAAAGATCCCAAGTACAACTACACCTCGTTATCGATCGGGAGCAAGCCCGGATTGATTCAGTTCTCCGGCCAGTACTTGGTGGACTATCGCGTCGGCGGTTGGAGGCAATGGCAAGACGTGAGTGTCGGCAGCGCCTCGCTGACCTCGCCCATCGATATCGAGATCAACCGCGTCCATTTCGCCTGGATGCTTGACACCCCCCTCATGATGCGGCTGGGTTCATCGCTGGACATGAAACAGGTCAATCTCGGGTTGAGCGGGATCAATCTGGTGTTCGGTGCGCCACTCAGTGGCGACAGTTCACTGTCGCTGAGCAATTCGCGTCTGCTGCTCAATCCGGGTACGCCTCTGAAGTATGACGGTGCCGGCAGTTTCACCATCAATGCACTCAGCGGCGATAACTCCATCGAACGGGGGCCCAAGACCTGGATCGACAAGCCCGCAACCATCAATGTCTCGCCAGGCGCAAGTCTGGCCTTCCGCGATTTTCTGGGGCTGGAACGAGACAATCCCAGCTCCAACCTGCGATTCTCGGGACCCAATACCACCTTCAATATCGACAACGGACGATTGCTGATCGAGCGAACCCGACTCTTCGCCGATGAAGGGGTGATGAAGCTGACCAACGGCTCGGAACTGGTGACGACGGGCTCGGAATGGTCAGGCGTTCATCTGAAGAACCTGATCATCGAAAAAGGCAGTCGGCTGACCATGGACCACATCACCGAGGTCACCGCAAAAAGCCTGTTCCTCAGCAACGCCACGGTCACCCTCAGCGGTCAAGCCAGTCTGAGCGCGGACAGCACGGTCGTCGGTTACAGCACTGAAATCACAGGGCCCGCACAAACGCTGCCGGGCACTAACCGAAGCTATCTGAACTTGCCCTCGGTCTTGGTCGCATCCGATGGGGGGTTGAAGATCACGAGCGTGAGCGATGTGAATGTGAACGAGCTCAACATAGGGGCGCGGGCCACTGTCCAGTTGAATGCAGGCACGAACATGTTCGCCAAGAAGGTCGAACTGGGTGGCGGACGGCTCGATATCGCAGAAGGCGCTTGGTTGCTCACCTACAAGGACAACGGTACGAACGCCAACTTCTACGGCGGCGTTGCGGGGTACAGAACCGGCTCGGAACTGACGCTCGCGCCGAGATCCACCCTGACCATCAAACCCGGTACCCAACTCATCGTCGATGACAAGCTGATCCTGACCAACCGATCGCAGGTCGACATCGAGGGGCGACTCATCGCAGACGGATCGATTCTGGGCGACGGGGTGATGCTGATCAAGTCGGGCGCCATGCTTCTTCCCGCCTCCGGCTCCAACCCCACCGGCTATTCGTCAGTCCACTTCGACAACGCCCTGGCACTACAAAAAGACGCCCAGGTCCTGCTCAAGCTTGATCCTGGCGGTACCGGCTCAGGCGCCTTGCCCTCCCGCCCGGTGATCACCTATGGGCCGCGCCCGGTGATTTTCTATGGCGCGCCGACCATCGAACTGCGCGGCTCCGGCAGCCTCAATGCCAACGACCTCGTTGGCAAGTCGATCACCGTCATCGCGGCCCAGGCCTCCGGGGTGGCCGGCACCATCGACACCAAGGGTTTTACGCCCACCATCAAGCCGGTCAACATGCCTGCCCTGCTGGGCTACACGCTGCGTGACACCAACACCAATGGCAAGCCGGATGTGACGCTGTTCATGGACAAGCCACTGAGCGCTGATCCGCAACGCAACTCGTCATTGACCTCGAGTAACCGCCAGAGCCTCGTCAACCAGATGATCGCCGCCGCCAACAGCAACCCGGCGGCCACGGCATCGGTCAGCAGCATCACCAACGAGCAGCTCGACCAGCTGCACGCCGAACCCTACTCGTCCTTCATCACCGTCAACCTCGAGGCCATCGCCAACACCCGTAATGCGATCTTCGCGCGGGCCATGAACATCGACCCCACCGGCAAGCGCGTCTGGATGGATGCCTCCGAGTCCCATGGCAGCATCAACGGACAAAACGGCCTGGGCAACTTCGGCTATGTGCTGTCCAACCTGACTCTGGGCAAGGACTTCGGCCGGGCCTGGGGCGGCGCCTGGGGCGGCTACTTCGCCTACGGACGCAACCGCATGACCGAGGCCGACATCGCCAACCAGCAGCTCAGCGGCGAAACCCACAGCGTCGGCGTCTATGGCCAATGGCAACACGGCGCCTGGGAAAGCCGCATGTTGCTGGGCTATGGCCGCGGCGCTCATGACTCCAGGCGCTTCCTGTCGCTGACCGATTTCACCGGCGCCCTCCAGGCCCAGTACAACAGCAACAGCCTGCAGGCAGGGTTCCGCTCCAGCTATGACTGGTACAACCAAAAAGGTGTCGAGCTGCGTCCTGAGGTCGGCGGCTCCATCACCACCTACCGGCAATCGGGCTTCTCCGAATCAGGCAATGCCCTCTACGGCCTGAAGGTTGGCGCCGCCACGGCCGCCACCTACATCGCCCATGTCGGGCTCAATGCCAGGCTGCCACGCCTCGTCCCGAATGTGCCGGTGCGTCCGGTCGCCTTTGGCCGAGTGGAATACGACTTCGCGAGCAGCCGCGAGCATGCGGTCACCGCGGCGATGCAGAGCAATCCGTCCAATGCCCTGTCCTTCACCGGTCAGGGCCGAGGTCCGACCACCGCCACCATCGGCATCGGTCTGGCCAGCGACGACACCAAGGCGCTGCAGCTGGCCGGCGGCGTCGCCTTTGCCCGCCACACCTACGGCTCGGAATGGGGAGCGGGTCTACGCCTGCGGTACACCTGGTGATCCGGTCCTGGCCTGATCACCACAAGGCCCGCCTGAAGAGCCGGCGGCTGCAGGTGCTGGCACACCATGCCGCACCGTTGCCCGCGAAGGCCTTGCGGCGATGTGTGGGAAAACCGGTTTGATTCAGCCCTGCTCGGCGCGCAGCCGATCGATCATGAAGTCGGCTGCCTCGGTGATGTGCTGTCGGGCCAACCGCTCCGCCTGGGTTGCCTTGCCGGCAGCCACCGCCTCCAGCAAGGCCTCGTGCTGGTCCCAGATGTCGCGTGGCTTGTCCTCGCGCAGCAGCACCTCGCCCATCACGCGCTGCGCCTGCGTCCAGTGGGTTTCCAGCGCGGGCACGATCAGGGGGTTGCCCGACAGCCCGTAGATGAAGTGGTGGAAGGCCATGTCGGCCGAGATCATGGCGCTGACCGAGCCGCTGGCAGCCGCCTTGCGGCCTGCGCGAATGAGCGCGGCGCCCTTGTCACGCGCTGACGCGCTGCCGTGCGCGGCCGCCTCGCGAAAGGCCAGACCCTCGATCACGGCGCGCACATCGTACATGTGACGCACATGGGCCAGATCCATCGGCGCCACCTGCAGCCCGCGCCCGGGCGCATCGCTGAGCACACCTTCCTTGCGCAACAGGGTCAGCGCCTGCTGCACCGGCTGGCGCGACACGCCGAGTTCCTGCGCAATCTGCTCCTGGATGATGCGCGCGCCCGCCCGCAGCTTGCCCGCCGCAATGTCCGACAGGATGGCCTCGTGGACCTGTTCGACCAGGGTAGGGGCAGGCTTCAGCGCTTTCATGGGCGTATCGTAGCGGGTCACCTCAGCCGGCGGCGCTGCGCCACTGACGCTCGGCTTCGTCCCAGGCGCCCAGCGGCTGCAGGTCGGGCACCCAGGCCAGGCCGGACTTGGCGTCTGAAGACGCCGCTTCGGGCGTGACGATCACATCCAGCAAGGCAGGCTGGCCCTGGGCCAGTGCGGTCATGGCGCGCGCGATGGCGCCGGGGAGCTCGCCCGCCTCTTCCACCCGCTCGCCGTGCATGCCGAAGGCGCGGGCCATGGCGGCATGGTCGGCAAACTGCAGATGCGTGCCCACCACCTTGCCGTGGGTTTCCTGCTGATCTCGCACTTCGATCGCCCATGAGCCGTTGTTGGCCACGACCACCAGGATGGGCACGCGGTGCCGCACGGCGGTATCGATCTCCATGGCGTTGAAGCCGAAGGCGCCGTCGCCGGTAGCCACCACCACGGTGCGTTGCGGATGCACCAGCCGCGCGGCGATGCCAAAGGCGGTGCCCACGCCGATGCAGCCCAGCGAGCCCGGATCCAGGTAGGTGGAGGCCGGCAAGCCCACGCGCGCAAAGCTCAGGAAGTCGCCGCCGTCGGCGACCACCACCGCATCCTGCGGCAGCACATCGCGCAGGGCGGCCAGCACGCGGTTGGGGTGCATGCGGCCGTCCTGGCCCGCGGGCGCTTCGCGCATGCCGGTGGCCAGCTTTTCGGAGCGCTTGAGATGCTGGTCGCGCAAGCCCTGCACCCAGGTGCGATCGGTCGCGGGTGCGTGCGCTGGCGCCGCGTCGAGGATCGCCTGCAGCGCCAGCGCCGGGTTGCACAGCAAAGCGAGATCGCCCCGCCGGTTGTCGCGCAGCTCGGCCGCGCAGTCGGCGATGCGCAGGAATCGCGCGTTGCCGAACACTGCCGGCGATCCGTAGGCCAGCTGGAAGTCGAGCCGTCGCCCCACGGTGATCACCAGATCGGCCTGGCCCATCACAGTGCCGCGCATCGCCGCCACCACGCTGGGGTGGTCGTCGCTGATCAGGCCGCGGCTTTCTCCGGTGTCCAGGTAGGCGGCGCCCAGCCGCGACATCAGTTCGCCCAGTGCGGTGCCCGAGCCCTGCGCGCCGCGCCCCGAGATGAACAGCGGCCGCCGGGCCTGCCACAGCATGTCGACCGCGGCCTGCACCTGCGCCGGGTGAGGCGGCAGGGGCGTCGCCTGGCGCTGCTCGAGATATTCGGGCAGCTGCACCGCGCGGGGCACCTCGGCGCGCAGCGTGTCCACCGGGAAGTCGAGGTACACCGGCCCTGCCTCACCCCCTTCGCCTTGCGCGCGGGCGGCAGCTTCGGCCAGCTCCTGCGGAATCAGGGCCGGGTGGCGCACGGTGCGCGCGTAACGCGTGATGCCGCGCACCAGGTCGGTGTGCACGATGTCCTGCAAGGCGCCACGGTTCTCCTGGGCGGTGGGGGGCAGGCCCGAGAGCACCAGCACCGGCGCACGCGCCACATGGGCATTGGCGATGCCGGTCATCGCATTGGTGACCCCGGGGCCGGCGGTGACCAGCGCCACACCCAGGCCCCCGGTCAGCTGCGCTTCGGCATGCGCCATGTAGACCGCGGCCCGTTCATCGCGCACATCGACGATGCGGATGCCTTCGGCGTCCAGCCGCATCCAGATCGGCATGATGTGCCCGCCGCACAGCCCATAGACGCGCTGCACGCCCCGCTGCCTGAGGAAGCGGGCAATCACGGCGGCGCCGCTCTGCTCGGTGATGGGAGGGGGTGTCATGGCGGCTCCTGGATGACTGGGCGTTGGGCGGGGAGTGGCGCGCGGCCACGATCCTTGCTATGTTATCAGAACTCTGAATTCAGAGTTCATAGAGACGATGCTGCTTTTCAGACCCTGCCTGCCGGCCTAACGGAGTCCTCCATGACCGACCTGCTCACCATTGCCGATGCCGTCGCCACCCACGCTCGCCTGATGCCCCGCCGGCTGGCCGTACGCGACTCCCAGCGCAGCCTCACCTGGGCCGGGCTGCACGAGCGCGCAACGCGACTGGCCGCGGGCCTGCGCGAACTCGGGCTGAGCAAGGGGGACCGGGTGGGGGTGGTGGCCTACAACCGCATCGAGTGGATCGAGATCTATGTGGCCATGGCGCGGGCCGGCCTGGTGGTGGTGCCAGTGAACTTTCGCCTGACCGGACCCGAGATGGCCTACATCCTCGATCACGCGGAGGTCGGTGCCGTCATCGCCGGGCCGGAGTTCTGCGGCGCGGTCGACGGCATCCGGCGCGAACTGCGTGTGCCGGGCGGCCGATTCGTGGCCATTCCCGTCGCCGGTGACGCATCAGAGCCCATCAATACGGCAGCGGGTTGGCGCTCGTATGAAGACCTGATCGCCCTGTCTGATCCGGCGTCTGCGTTCGACGCGGTCGGTGAAGCCGACATGTGCGCCCTCATGTACACCTCGGGCACCACAGGCCGGCCCAAGGGCGCCATCCGACGGCATCGCGGCAGCACCCTGATCGCCATGGCGACGGCGCTCGAGATGAACTTCACCCGCGACGACATCGCGCTGCTGGTGATGCCTCTTTGCCATGCCAACTCGCTGTACTTCGGCACCACCTTCCTGCATCTCGGGGGCACCTGCATCGTTGACGACCGGCGCAGCTTCGACCCCGAGGCGCTGCTGGCCACGCTGGCTCGCGAGCAGGTCACCTTCACATCGCTGGTGCCCACCCACTACATCATGATGCTGGCCCTGCCCGATGAGGTGAAGCGACGCCACGATGTCAGCCGCGTCGGCAAGCTCCTGGTGTCATCGGCCCCGGCGCGCGAGGACACCAAGCTCGCCATCCTGGAACACTTCCGCAACGGCAGGCTCTACGAGCTCTATGGCTCCACCGAGGCCGGCTGGGTGACGCTGCTGCGCCCGGACGAGCAGATCCGGAAGCTGGGTTCGGTCGGGCGCGAGTGGGCCGGCAGCGGCGCGATCCGCCTGCTGGACGAGCAGCGCCGCGAGGTGCCTGACGGCGAAGTGGGTGAACTCTTCTCGCGTACCGCCTATGTGTTCGACGGCTACTGGAAGCAGCCGCACAAGACCGCCGAGGCGTTCGATGGCGCCTGGTGCTCGGTCGGCGACATGGCAAGACGCGATGCCGACGGCTATGTGTGGCTGGTGGATCGCAAGAGCAACATGATCATCACCGGCGGCGAGAATGTGTACCCGTCTGAGGTGGAGGGCGCGCTGGGCGCCCACCCCAAGGTGCGCGATGTGGCGGTGGTGGGCGTGCCGCACGACAAGTGGGGCGAGACGGTGCAGGCCGTGGTGGTGCTGCACGAGGGCCAGCAGGCCGATGCGCAGGAACTGCGCGACTGGTGCCGGCAGCGTCTGGCCGGGTTCAAGTGCCCCAGCGCGTTTGCCTTCATGGCCGACCATGAGATGCCGCGCACCGCCACCGGCAAGATCCTGCACCGCGAGTTGCGGCAGCGGCTGGCGCTCGAGCACGCCTGAGGCGTGGCAGTTCACGCGCGCGTTGCGAGCGCTCAATCTCCTCTCGGTACCGACGGCGACACTGGTCGCATCCGATGGGCTCGCCTGCGCTGCGCTGCAGACGGGCCATCAATTTGCTGCCAACCTGTGTCGAAAGGATTGCCGTGAACAAGCCGCTGGTAAGTCTGATCGCGCTCGCCGCCTGCTGCCTGTCGGGCGGCGTCTCAGCCCAGGCCTACCTGGGCTTCGGCATGGGACAGGCCCGCGTCAACATCGATTGCAGCGGCACCACCACCTGCGAGAGGACCGACACGGTTGCGAAGCTCTTCGGCGGCTACCGGTTCACGCCCAACTGGGGGCTGGAGGCGGCCTACTACGACCACGGAAAACTGAACCAGACCGCAACCGACCCAACCCTCGGCGCGGTGAGTGCCGACTGGAAGAGCAGCGGCTACGGGCTCTTCGCGGTCGCATCCCTCCCTCGTGACCCGTGGTCAGTGTTTGCCCGGCTCGGCGTTGTCGACTCGAAGGTCAGGCTTGACGCCACCTCCTCGTTGGCGGGCAGCGCCAGCGCCTCGGAGCGCCATGCCCGCCATGCGTGGGGCGCAGGCGCGGAATACCGCTTCGCGCCGCATTGGCTGGGCCGCGTGGATTTCGAGCAGATCAACCTGAAGTTCCAGGGCGAGAAGCGGCGTGCCGATCTGTGGACCCTCGGCCTGCTCTACCGATTCTGAGCCCCCGGTCGCGAGCCCTACCGAGCCCTGAGTCGCTGACTCTTGCGAGTCCGCTCGAAGAAGTCATCGGGTTTGCGACGCACCCAATCGAGGAACCTCGCCATCTCGGGATGCTGCCGGAGTGAGTCCACATCGCGATACTCCCGCGCCAGTTCGGCCTCGGTAAGCAGAGCGTGAATCTGGCGGTGGCAGATGCGATGAAGCCAGGCGGTCGCCACGCCTCCGTGTGACTTGGGAACCAGGTGGTGGGCGTCGCGCTGTGACGCCGGAATGGGGCGCTCACAGAGCGGGCAGACAATGGGCTGCCCGTTAGGAACCATACCGAGAGGGGGCGCCTCTTCGGCCTTGCGTCGTTTGATGCGTCCCTGCATGGCGGTGCCAGTCTGCATGCCGCCGGCCTGGCGGCTCCCAAGCTCAATCCGGAGCCCGCACGGCCAGGGTCGTCGGACCGAGCGAATCCTCGGTCCATGTCGGGCAATCCCTGGCGCGCTTCGGTCAGGCGGCGCTGAATGTGAACCGCGTTCCCGTGGAGGACCGCAGCACCTTCTCGCCCATCACCTGCTGCGCGATCGCGATGAAGGGTTCGCCGCTGCAGTGCATGGGGATCAGCCAGTCGGGGTTGATCTCGCGCAGCGCCTCGGCGGTCTGGCGCAGATACTCGGGTGGGTGCGGGGCGAGGTGGAAGCCGCCGAGCACCGCGTGCACCTTCTGCACCCCCGAGGCTTTCTGCGCGGCCCGAACCGAATTCACCACGCCACGATGGCCGCAGGAGGTCATCACCACCAGGCCCTTGCCCCTGACCACGAAGGCGGTGGCCTGTTCATGGTCGAAGTCATCGGGGATGTAGGCGGTGGCGCTGCGCTTTTCGGCTGGGATGCCCTCGGGCGCGCAGCCGATGCCGTCTTTCACACCCACGGCCATGCGGGTGGGCGAAAGCACCCGCTCGAAGCTCTCGCGCGCGATGCGACCGGTGGTGAAGCCATGGCCGGCCACCACGCTGGGCTTCTCGGCGTAGTTGAGCACGATGCCGGCATCACGGATGGCCTGGCGATCGAGTGAACCGAAGTTGCCCACGCCCGGGCCGATGCCGCCCTCACGCGTGCAGAAGCATTCCTCGCCGCCCAGATAGAAGGGCAGGGCCTTGCGCAGCCTGGCGCCATGGGTTTGCAGGAAGCCCACCATGCCACCGAAGTGATCGTAGTGGCCGTGGGAAAGAACCAGTGCGTCGAGCTGCGCCGGATCCACGCCCAGGATGTCCAGGTTGTTGTTCAGCGTGACCGGATTGAAGCCGAAGTCGATCAGCACCTGACGCTGCTCGCTGCCCCGGTTCGACTGCAGGTGCAGCGACAGGCCCCACTCATTGAGCAGGGTGCGCGGCTGCGCGTTGGGTTTGAGCGCATTGCCCACCCGCTGCATCTGCACATCGCCGACGGTGCGCGAGGCCTCGAAGGCATGGTGGTAGGAGTCGGTCACCACCCGAACGGCCAGGCGATCCACCTCGGGGACGGCGCCCGCCTGCAGGGGTTGTGCCGTGGCCAGCTGAGCCCCGGTGCCGAGCCCGCCGGCCAGCGCCCACAGCAGCGAGCCGGGCGTGGCCGAGAGCAGGCGGCGGCGGGCGCTGCTGCCCAGATAACTGCGGTCATCGGTGGACATGGTGTGTTCTCCCGTGGAGTGTTCAGGCGTCTGTGCGGTGGCGTGACGACGCTCGCATTGTGCCGGTCGGTGGGCGGTGCCGGAAGCGAGCCTGCTGCCCGTCCTCATGAGGAAGACGCATCAACCGGGGTTTCGCGCGAGCCAGGGCGCATCTTGCAATCCATGATCCGGAACGCAGGTCGTGTGTGCTGACGACACGGCTTCCTGCCTGGCAGCTCACCCGGCGGCTCTCGCGGCAGCCCACTCTGAAGCGCGGAGTTATGCTACCCGGCCCCGCGTCTCCGTGAGGATCCATCCATGCACCGACTGGCTTTTGTCGCTCTCCTCTGTTCAATCGCCCCCATCGCAGCCGCCAAGCAGCTCAAGGGCGATGTGTATTCCCCGCAGCCCGGAATCGTCTGCGACAAGAAAGCTCAGTTCTGCGCAGATGAGCAGGGCATTTCCCTTGCCTTCACCAAGGAGTACCTCGGCGCGAAGGCTGAAGCGGCCATGATGGGTCGCATCAAGGAAGCGGGTGGCCCGGCCAACTATGACACGACCTGGTTTGGCTTCAGCAACGGCGTGGACTGCAAGACCACGCAGAAGGTCTGTCATGTGTCCAGGCACAGTGACAAGGTCGACGCAGCGCATACCAAGGCGCTTTTCGGACGCTGAGCACCGCGCGATCCGATGGCCATCAGTCGCCGGCACCGCCGCGTCGCCGCACGTGACGGGTCCGCCGCAGGCGCGGGGTGAGAGCCCGGTGCGGGGCGCGGCTGCCGCACTGTCACCCGCGACCAGACGAAGCGGATCACGAAAGCGACATGGGGGCGCTTCCAGATACGCGGAACCGTTCTCGAGACGGCCTTGCCACGCGCGCCGTTTGCGGCGAATACTCGGTCGCGGACCCCATCGGCGACGGAGGTGACCGACATGCACAGACGCAATCGCCCACTGGATGGCGTGGTGGTGATCGACCTCGGACAGGTCTACCAGGGCCCCTATGCCACCTACCTGATGGCCAAGGCCGGCGCCTTCGTGATCAAGGTCGAGCCCCCGGGCGGTGAACCGGTCCGGCAGCGCGAGGCGGTGAGCAAGGGGTCGGGGGTTCCCTTCGCGCTGCTCAACGGCCACAAGAAGTGCATCACGCTTGATCTGAAGTCGGAGCAGGGCAAGACCGTCCTGCGCAAGCTCGTGGCAAAGGCCGATGTGCTGCTCGAGAACTACGCGCCCGGCGTGATGGACCGGCTTGGCGTGGGCTGGTCGGCGCTGCACGCGCTCAATCCGCGGCTGGTCTATGCCTCGGGTTCGGGGTACGGCCTTTCGGGCCCCGACAGCAACCAGCTCGCCATGGATGTCACCGTGCAGGCGTCATCCGGCATGATGAGCGTCACCGGCTTTCCTGATGGCCCCCCGGTGAAGGCGGGGCCGGCGGTGGTGGACTTCCTGAGCGGCATCCACCTTTACGCGGGCGTGCTCACGGCGCTGTACGAGCGCCACTTCACCGGCGAAGGGCGGCTGGTGGAGGTGGCCATGCAGGAGGTGGTCTACCCCACGCTCGCATCGAACCTCACCTTCTACTACGACCACGGTGAGGTGCCGCCGCGCACCGGCAACCAGCACGGTGGCCGCTCGGCAGCGCCCTACAATGTCTACAGCGCGCGCGACGGCCATGTCGCGATCATCGGCGTCACCGATGCGCACTGGGCCGGCCTGATCGCGGCGATGGGCCGCGCCGATCTCGCGACCGACGTGCGCTTCGCCAGCAAGGTCGCGCGCGTGCGCCACATCACCGAGACCGATGCGATCGTCTCGGCCTGGATGCGCGAACTCACGCGCGAGGAGGCCTGCCGGGCCCTCGACCGGCACGGCGTGCCGCATGCGCCGGTGCGCGATGTGGTCGAGGTCACCCATGACCGGCACCTGCACGAGCGGCAATTCCTCGAGTGGATCGATCACCCGCAGTACGGACGCGTGGCCATCGCCGACAGCCCGCTGCATCTGCATGGCGCCGACCGCCTTCCCGCGGTGGCCTCGGCCCGGCTTGGCGCCGACACCGAGGAGATCATGACCACCGTGCTGGGCGCGAGCCCGGAAGAGTTCCGGCAGTGGACTCAGGCTGGCGCCTTCGGGCCGGTAGCGCCTGCCTGAGCGCTAGGCAGAAGGCGCGTCGAAGCGGTAACCCACGCCATAGACCGACGCAATGCAGTCGTCATCGGGCCTCACCGCCTGGATCTTGCGGCGCAGGTTCTTCACATGGGTGTCGATGGCGCGGTCGCTGACATCGCGCAGCTCGCCGTGGGCGCTCTCGAGCAATTGCGCCCGCGAGAACACCCGTCCCGGCTGGCCGAGAAGGTGGCGCAGCATGCGGAACTCCAAGGGCGTCAGCAACAGCCACTGACCACGCCACGCGATGCGCAGGCCGGCGTCATCGATTGTCCAGAGGCCTGGGGTTGCCATGACGCGCCGCTCCGAACGGCGCAGCAGGGCGTGCACGCGCGCCATCACCTCACGCGGGCTGAACGGCTTGCACACATAGTCGTCGGCACCGCTGTTCAGGCCGAGCAGGCGGTCGAGCTCGTCGATGCGGGCGGTCACCATCAGGATGGGGATGGCGCTGAACTCGCGTACGCCGCGGCAGATGCTCACCCCATCCAGACCGGGAAGATTCAAGTCCAGGATCAGCAGATCGGGTGCTGCGCGCCTGACCTCGGCGAGCGCCAGCCGGCCGTCGGCCAGGCTTTCGGCCTGGAAGCCTTCGTTGCGAAGGTAGTCCAGCAGCAGCAAGGCGATGCGCGGATCGTCTTCGACCACCAGCACGCGGCGGACCACGGTCATGGGAGGCTCCTGGAAGGCCGTTGAGGCGACGCCTGCGGTATCCGGGGCACCTCCAGCTTCATGCACAAGCCCCCCAGGCTCGATGCCGAGGCCGTCAGCTGGCCGTCATGCGCCCTGGCGATGGCCTGGCAGATGGCAAGCCCCAGGCCGCTGCCGCCCGAGGCGCGATTGCGCGCGCCGTCGCCTCGGTACAAGGGCTCGAAGATCTGCGACAG
>JAGWXN010000498.1 GCA_018969885.1 Betaproteobacteria bacterium
CTGGGTATCGAGACGCTGGGCGGCGTCATGACCAAAATGATCCAGAAGAACACCACGATCCCCACCAAATTCTCGCAGGTGTTCTCGACGGCCGATGACAATCAGCCGGCGGTCACCATCAAGGTGTTCCAGGGCGAACGCGAAATTGCATCTGGCAACAAGCTGCTGGGTGAATTCAATCTCGAAGGCATTCCGCCCTCGGCGCGTGGCACGCCGCAGATCGAGGTCACCTTCGATATCGATGCGAACGGCATCCTGCACGTGTCGGCGCGCGACAAGGCAACCGGCAAGGAAAACAAGATCACCATCAAGGCGAATTCCGGTCTCTCGGAGGCTGAAATCCAGAAGATGGTGAAGGACGCTGAAGCCAACGCCGACGATGATCGTAAGCGCGTCGAACTCACCAACGTACGTAACCAGGCAGACGGTCTGGTGCATTCGGTGAAGAAGTCACTCGCCGAACACGGCGAGAAAATCGATGCGGATGAAAAAACCAAGATCGAAGCTGCGGTGAAGGACGCCGAAGAGGCGCTGAAGACCGATGACAAGGACAAGATCGATGCCGCGAGCCAGGCGCTTGCCAGCGCGTCTCAGAAACTGGGCGAACTGATGTACGCTCAGTCTGGCGCCGCAGACGCTGCCGCCGGTGCAGCAGGCGCTGCGGCGGGCGCAGCGCCAGGGGGCGCGTCGGAAGCGAAACGGCCGAAAGATGACGACGTCGTCGATGCCGATTTCAAGGAAGTTAAACGCTGATCCGCGCGTGCTGCGGGCAACGGATCGGCAGACGAGCAGGCGAAGGCTGGGCTGAATGGCAAAACGTGATTTCTATGAAGTGCTGGGCGTCGCCAAGAACGCCTCGGACGATGACCTCAAGAAGGCCTATCGCAAGCTCGCGATGAAGTTTCACCCGGACCGCAATCCGGGTGACAAAACCGCCGAAGAGAAATTCAAAGAGGTCAAGGAAGCCTACGAGATCCTGACCGATGCGAAAAAGCGCGAGGCCTATGACCGCTTCGGCCATGCGGGCGTCGACCCGAACGCGGCGGGCATGGGTGGGCAGGGCGGGGCGGGCGGCTTTGCCGACGTATTCGGCGATATTTTCGGCGACATTTTCGGCGGTGGCCGCGGTGGTGGCGGCGGCGGCGGGGGCGGCGGTCGCAGCAGTGTTTACCGCGGCGCCGATCTTCGCTACGCGATGGAAATTTCGCTCGAGCAGGCGGCAGCAGGTCACGCCACCGAAATCCGTGTTCCCAGTTGGGAGTCCTGCGATACCTGCAAGGGCACGGGCGCCAAGCCCGGCACGCGCCCTGAAACATGTCGCACCTGTAACGGTCAGGGCGCTGTTCGCATGCAGCAGGGCTTCTTCTCTATCCAGCAAACCTGCCCGACCTGCCGGGGCCAGGGTAAGACCATTCCCGATCCCTGCCGTGCGTGCGAGGGAGTGGGTCGGGTCAAACGCAATAAAACCCTCGAAGTGAAAATCCCCGCCGGCATCGACGACGGCATGCGGATTCGTTCAGCAGGTAACGGCGAGCCGGGAATCAATGGCGGGCCGCCGGGCGATCTCTATGTCGAGATCCGCGTGCGTGAACACGAGGTCTTCAAGCGCGACGGCGACGATCTGCATTGCGAAGTGCCGATCGGCATGGTGACCGCGGCCCTGGGTGGCAAGGTGCAGATTCCCACGCTGAGTGGTAAAGCGGAGATCGATGTACCCGACGGCACGCAATCGGGTAAGCAGTTCCGGCTGCGAGGCAAAGGCATCAAAGGTATTCGCTCGAGCTATCCTGGCGATCTCTATGCGCACCTCGTGGTCGAGACGCCCGTGCGGCTCACTGATGCTCAGAAAGACCTGCTGCGCCAGCTTGATGCGTCGCTCACCGATCCCAAGCACAACCCGAAAACCCGCGGGTGGATGGATCGGGTGAAGGAATTTTTCCAGCCGTAAGGGTCGGTAGCAATTCGCTCGGCGAGCTGGAATGATTCGGCCGGTCCCCGGATCGGCAGCGTCGACGTCATCCAAACGACGTCGATCCAGGCGATCGCGAACTGCGAAGCCAGGCTTTGCCCGGTAGTAGCCGCCACTGCTCAGCTGCTCAAAGTCGGCCGACGG
>JAGWXN010000499.1 GCA_018969885.1 Betaproteobacteria bacterium
AGAGCATCATGGGGGTGATGATGCTGGCGGCTGCGCGCGGGAGTACGCTGGTGGTTGAAGCCGAGGGCCCGGATGCCGACCAGGCCGTGGCGGCACTGGTCGATCTGATTGGATCGGGGTTCGGCGAGGAGCTCTAGCGTGTTGCAGCTCTCGGGTAGCGGAATCGGTGGCGGGATTGCGATCGGGCGCGCGCGCGTGCTCGAGGTCGCGAGCCGCGACGTGCCGCGGCGCCGTATCGAGCCGGCTGACATCGAGGCTGAGCAGCTGCGGCTTTCGCAGGCGATCGGCCAGGTGAAGGCTGAGCTGGTGGGGCTGGTGGAGGGCCTTCCGCAGGGCGCGCCCACCGAGGCTGCGGCGCTCCTTGAAGTGCACGCCATGATTCTCGATGACCCGGCGCTAAGCGGTGCCGCGCGCGCGTCGATCGTCGAGCACCTGTGGAATGCTGAATGGGCGATTTCGGCGCAGGCCGGTCATCTGGCTGCTCAGTTCGAGGCCCTGGATGACGCCTATCTGCGCGAGCGCGGACGCGATGTACAGCAGGTGGCCGACCGGGTAATGCGCGCGCTCGCCGGACTGGGCGGGCCGCTTGCAGACGGCAGCGAGCCGGTGATTTTTGTGGCCGAGGACATTGCGCCCGCCGATATGCTCACCATGCGAAGCGCGCTGGGCTTTGCCATCGACCTGGGGGGCACCACCTCGCATTCCGCGATTCTCGCGCGCAGCATGAATGTCCCGGCCGTGCTGGGCCTGGGTTCTGCTCGCACGCAGATTCAGGATGATGACTGGGTCATCCTCGACGGCGACGCCGGGGTGGTGATCGTGGCGCCCGATAGCGCGGTGCTTGCCGACTATCAGGCCCGGCAGGCGGCGGGTGAGCGCGAGCATGCAAAGCTTCGGACGCTCACCGGGGTGGCTGCGGTCACCCGTGATGGTCAGGCGATTTCGCTTCAGATCAACATCGAGCGACCCGATGAGGCGCGTGATGCGGCCGAGTCAGGCGCCGGGGGCGTGGGGCTGTTCCGCTCGGAGTTTCTGTTCATGAACCGCTCCGAGCTGCCCGGCGAAGACGAGCAGTTCGAGGCTTACCGGAAGGTGGTGCAGGCGCTGAAGGGCCGTCCAGTCACCATTCGCACGATCGATATCGGTGCCGATAAGACGCTTAACAGTGGATCAGCACCGGCCGCATCCACCGCCAACCCGGCGCTGGGTCGTCGAGCCATTCGCTACAGCCTCGCTCACCCCGAGGTGTTTCTTGCGCAGCTGCGCGCAATTCTGCGTGCCTCGGCCTGCGGCCCGGTGCGGCTTCTGGTGCCCATGATCGCGCACCATCATGAGGTGGATAGCCTCATGACGCTGCTTGCACGGGCCCGTGAAGACCTGCGTGTCGCCCGGTGTGCGTTTGACCCGGCGCTCCCGGTTGGCGCCATGATCGAGGTCCCGGCAGCGGCCCTCTGTGCGGGCTACTTCGCACGACGACTCGATTTTCTATCGATCGGCACCAATGATCTGATCCAGTACACGCTTGCCATCGATCGCGTCGATCACGAGGTGGCATCGCTCTACGATCCTTTTCATCCCGCGGTGTTGCGGCTGGTTGCGGGCACCATCCGGGCGGCCCGCGAGGCCCGCCGGCCGGTGTCGGTATGCGGCGAGATGGCAGGCGACTGGCGCGCCACGTCGCTGTTGCTTGGCATGGGGCTTACCGAGTTCTCGATGCATCCGGCAAGCCTTCTGCGAGTCAAGCGGGAAATCCTGCAGGCGGACACCCGCTGGCTGTCGCGTCGGGTGAGCCGCATCGTGACGGGCAACGATCCGGTGCGCGTGGCGGCAGCACTGGAGCGGCTTACCCAGGGGGGCTCGCCGCTCCGCGGTTAGCACCTCGTCGCCTGGCAGCCGCTCCGCAGCCGCCCCGGCGTGTCCGGTATTTGACGGATCGCCGCGGTCAGCTACACTCTGCGTCAGCATTAATCGCGCCGATTTGATGACTAGCTTGCGGGCGCGTAACAAGTTCGGCTAAAGCGGTGCGGTCTCTGCCCACCCGATCCGCAGCCAGCAAGCCGGTCGGGTTTTTTATTTTCGGGCCCTGTTTGCCAGTTGAGTTTTCAT
>JAGWXN010000064.1 GCA_018969885.1 Betaproteobacteria bacterium
CAACTGCCGGACAGCGCCTACGGCAGCTCATTCCTGTTTGGCCCGATCGAGGAGGATAGCCGGCCGCTGGTGGCGATCCGCGCGCTCGAGTTCGATCCCGCGACGCTGCGCTTCACGCTCCAGTTTGGTCGCGGTGGTGTGGGTACCCTGACGGTGGCCGAGGCGACCCCTCAGCGCACGCGCGTGATGATGGATCTGGGGGTGACCTCAACCGGTCAGACGCCGTTCGCGGCGTTGCGTTCCATGTTCGTGACGATGGACAACGCCGATGCGTCCGTGGCGGCCTGGCGAGAGGGTTCTGGCATGCGGTCAGCGCCTATCATCGGATTCGGTCGATTCGAATCAGGCCGCGCCCGCTTCGGTCGCGATTCCCCTTCACGGCACAACCTCAGTGCGCCGGATCATGTGTTCGCTGATTTCAGTCGGACACCTGCCGACAGCAGCGCGCGGAGTCCTCGATGAATGCGGTTACAGAGCAGCTTGCGCTGAGTCATGGTTTGCCGCCGGAGCCGCCCGCGGTCGACAGCCCCGCCTGGCAGGCGTTACTTGCCGTGCGGCACGGCGATCGATCGACTGCACTTGCGTTGGCGCCGTCTGCGTCGAGTCCGCAGGGGGCAACAGCGCACGCCGATGAGGCGATCCTCAACGCCCTCTATGGCCCGCTCTGTTCGGTCGCCCTTGATGAAGGCTTTGCCATTGCCCATCTGGCACAGAGTCTGGATGGGCGCATTGCCACGGTTGGCGGCGTCTCGCGATGGCTGAGCGGCGACGAAGATCTGCTACACACCCATCGGATGCGCGCGCTTGCCGACGCGGTGGTGGTGGGGGTGAACACCGTTCTTTACGATGATCCTCAGCTCACCGTTCGCCGCTGCACGGGTCGTCACCCGGTGAGGGTGGTGATCGACCCGGAATTCCGGCTCGACGGTTCGCAGCGTGTTTTTACCGATCCGGTAGCGCCGACGCTTCTCGTCGTGGCCGCCGATCGTGCGGCGGGGCGGCAGTTCCTCGGACACGCCGAGGTCGTTCCACTGGAACGTGGAGCCGGTGGCGACCTCGACCCGGTCGCCATCCGCCGCGTACTCGCCTCGCGCGGGCTGCGCTGGCTCTTCATTGAGGGCGGTGGCACCACCGTGTCGCGGTTTCTTCGCGCCGGCGCGCTCGAGCGTTTACAGCTCACGATTGCGCCGGTCATCCTCGGCTCGGGGCGTCCTGCCCTTCAGCTGCCGGTGATCGAGGATCTGCGCGATAGTCTGAGGCCCGTCACCCGTCAGTTCCAACTCGGCATCGATACGCTGGTTGAGTGTGTCTTCCGTGCTTGAGCACGCACCAGCTGCGATCTGATCATTCACCGTGTCCGATTCCCATACCGCTCGGGCTTTCTGGGTCCGTGAACCGCTCGCGGGCGAGCTTCGTCGCGAAGCACTCCGCGATATGGGCCCAGGTGAAGCGCGCGTTCGGACGCTGGTGAGTGGCCTCAGTCGCGGTACTGAAACACTGGTGTTCGCAGGGGCGGTGCCGGCCAGCCAACGTGCGCTCATGCGCTGTCCGCACCAGGAAGGCGAGTTCCCCGGCCCGGTCAAGTATGGTTACTGCTCGGTGGGTCGGGTGGAGGCGGGGCCTTCCGATTGGACGGGTCGTCGGGTGTTCTGTCTCTATCCGCACCAGGATCGCTATGTGGTGAGCGTCGATGCGCTGGTGCCGATTCCCGACGCGGTGCCGTCCGAGCGGGCGGTGCTCGCTGCCAATCTCGAGACTGCGATCAATGGTCTGTGGGACGCAGCGCCCCGCATTGGCGATCGGGTGGCGGTGGTGGGCGCTGGTGTGGTGGGGAGTCTTTGCGCAGCGCTGCTTGCGCGCATGCCGGGCGTCAGCGTTGAGCTGATCGATATCGACCCGCGCCGCGCGACACTGGCGGCGGCGCTGGGCTGTCGCTTTTCGCTACCGTCGCAGGCAACGCCAGAGGCCGATCTGGTGGTGCACGCGAGTGGCCACTCAAGCGGACTCGCTACAGCGCTTCGGATTGCCGGGTTTGAGGCGACCGTGCTCGAACTCAGCTGGTATGGCGAGCGCGAAGTGAGCGTACCGCTTGGCGAAGCGTTTCACTCGCGGCGTCTGACGCTGCGGTCTTCACAGGTAGGCGCGGTGGCCACGGCGCAGCGCGCGCGCTGGAGCTATCGTCGACGTCTGACGCTGGCTCTCGAACTGCTCGCTGATCCGGTGTTTGAGGCCTGCCTGGGCGGGCGCAGCCATTTTTCTGATTTACCCGAGACGCTTGCGCGTCTGACCCGCTCGCCCGATGGTGAACTCTGCCATCGTGTGATCTACGACCAAGGCGCGTGACGCGTCCTTTCCCTCTCTGCCCTCTGCCCCTGGAGCCTACCTATGTACGCGCTTGCCGTCTCCGATCACATCATGATTGCCCACAGTTTTCGTGGCGAGGTCTTCGGACCTGCGCAGAAGCTGCATGGCGCAACCTACGGCGTTGAAGTGGAGTTTCGACGCGCCGAGCTTGATCAGCACGGGCTGGTCTGCGATATCGGCCTCGCGCTCAATGTGCTGAAAGAGGTGCTGGCGGGCTTCAATTACCACAACCTCGACGAGCTTCCCGATCTGGCGGGTCGTAATACCACCACCGAATTCATGGCCGGTGAAATCTTTCGCCGGATGAAGGCGCGCGTGGCGGCGGGCGCGGTGGGCCCGGGCACCGCAGGCGCAATTGAGTCGATGCGGGTGGTGCTGCGCGAGTCGCCGGTTGCGTGGGCAAGCTTCGAGGGTTCGCTGCGTTGACCAACCGGATTGTCTTGGCAGTGCCGGGTGCGCTTGCGCAGCGTACCGGCGGATATCTGTACGCGCAGCGGGTCGTTGACGGTTTGCGTGCCATGGGTCGCGAGGTCCGGGTGGCTGAGCTGGCAGGATGTTTTCCGCAAGCCGATGAAGCGGCGCGCGTTTCGGCCGAGGCTATGCTCGCCGCCGCAACCCCGGGGTCGGTCGTGGTGATCGACGGGCTCGCGCTTCCCGCGTTTGATCGCTCGCTGGTGCGGGCGACGGAGCGCCTGCCGGTATTGGGCTTCATCCATCACCCGCTCGCGCTCGAAACCGGTCTGTCGGTCGGGGCCGCAGCGAGGCTGGGAGCCATTGAAACAGCGCTCTGGTCGCGACTTGATGGCCTCATCTGTGCGAGTCCTGCGACGGCCGGTGAGGTCCTCGCGGCAGGCATTCTGCCTGGGCGAGTTGCGGTGGCCGAGCCCGGGGTCGATGTGCCGCCCCTGGATCTCGGTGCGGGGAAGGAACGGGTCGAGGGCACGGTGCGTCTGCTGTGTGTGGCCACGATCACGCCGCGTAAGAATCATCAGATGCTGGTGCAGGCGCTCGCGCGTGTGCGCTCAACAGATTGGCGTCTTGACTGCGTGGGTAGCCTCGATCGCGATCCGGCCACCGTGGCGTCGCTTCGTCGATTGATTGATTCGCTGGGACTGGCTGATCGCATCACCCTTCATGGCGAGCAGCCCGATGCGTGGCTCGCGAAGGCCTGGCGAGAAGCCGACCTCTTTGTTCTCGCCTCCGACCATGAGGGTTACGGCATGGTCTACACCGAGGCGCTCGCGCAGGGTGTGCCGATCGTTGCGACGAATGCGGGAGCCACGCCCGATACCATCCCAGCCTCGGCTTGCCGGCTGGCGCCGCCTCGGAATGTGGCAGCGTTTGCGGCGGTGCTTCAATCGGTGATCGGCTCAGCCGAACAGCGACAGATCTTGCAAGCGGGCGCGCGCCAGGCGCGGGCCACGCTGGTGCCCTGGCCCGCTGCGGTACGGCGTTGGGCGAACGCGCTGGATCGCCTGAGCGGGCGGGTTTCCATCGGACCGGAAATGGCGAGTGGCTGTTCATCGGAGGCAGCGCGCGGTCGATGGTCTGGGGCGGGCGGGTCGGCACCGGCACACGCTGCACTTCCCGAGGCGCTGGGCGACTCGGCCCCGGGAAATGTAGCTTCGGGTGCGCGCCTTCACTCGGAGAACGCCCGATGAGCGGTTTCGATGCCGACTGGCTCGCCCAGCGCGAACCCTTCGATCTCGCTGCCCGCTCGCGGGCTCTGGAAGACGCGTTTGCCGAGGTCTTGATGCGGCAGCGCGCGGTTCGCACAGCGCCGCTTCGTCTCGCCGATCTTGGCGGGGGGACGGCCGCGAATTTTCGTGCGCTCGCGCCCCGATTGGACGGCGATCAGCATTGGGTACTGCTCGATTTTGACCCACAGCTTCTCGATCAGGCGCCCGCCCGGATCGCGCGCTGGGCCCGTGCGCAGGGCTGGGAAGCCGTGGAATCGGCGGGCCGTTGCGAGGTGCAGGCAGGCTCCGCCCGCTGGCGGCTCGAGACGCAGAGAATCGATCTGGCGGCCTCGCTTGAAACGCTCGATGCCAGGCGATTTGACGGCATTGTCACCACGGCTTTCCTGGATCTCGTCTCCAACGATTGGCTGGCTCGGTTTGCGCGCTGGCTGGTCGAGGCCGACCGACCCCTTCTTGCGACGCTAACCGTGGACGGACGCCGTTCGTGGTATCCCAAGGTGATCGACGATGAACTGATCGACCGTGCGTTTCGCGCGCACCAGGGCGGCGACAAAGGGTTTGGCGAATCGGTCGGGCCGGGCGCGGGTGCGGCGCTGGCGGACTGTCTGCGGGCGCTCGATTGTCCCGTCGTGCTCACCCAGAGCGACTGGCAGATCGGCGGATCCGCCGATTCAGCGATGCTCGACCGGATGGCAGACGAGGCGGTGGCGGTGGCGCTCGAAATCGATCGTGAGGCGGGCGAGCGTTTGGCGCGGTGGCGCCAGACGCGTGCGGCGCAGATTGCAAGCGGGCAGGCGCGGCTGGTCATTGGGCATGTGGATCTGCTCGCCGCACCGGGTCAACGGTCCGGCCTCAATTCACTCCGCGAAGCGCTGGCCCGGTCCGCCCGCTGACCGGCAGCGCCTGTGGTTGACTAACGCGCGCCTACGTATCAGCGTGACCACGTCAGGCTGCGAGCCAACGGTGGTGGTGGAGAATGGCAGGTCGATCCACAACCCCTCGGCCTGGGCGCGCATCGAGTCGAACTGAGTGCCGCGTGGTCAGTCCCTGAAATTCTGGTAGGCGAGCGGCAGGTCGGTGACCTCTTTTTTGAGAAGCGCAATCGCCGCCTGAAGATCATCGCGCTTGGCGCCCGTGACCCGCACCGTGTCGCCCTGAATGCTTGCCTGAACTTTGAGCTTACTGTCTTTGACGAGCCGCACGATTTTCTTGGCGTGATCGCCGGGCACACCGTGCCGCACGGTAATCAGCTGTTTGACCTTGTCACCGCCAATTTTCTGAACGTCGCCGATATCGAGAAATCGCACATCAACACCGCGTTTGGCGAATTTGCCAAGCAGCACGTCGCGCACCTGACCGAGCTTGAAATCGTCGTCAGCGAAGGCGGTGAGTTCGCGCTCCTTCTGTTCGATTCGGGCATCCGAGCCCTTGAAGTCAAAACGATTGGCGATTTCCTTGTTGCTCTGATCGAGCGCATTGCGTACCTCGACCAGATTGGCTTCGCAGACGATATCGAAGGATGGCATCGGAGGTCTCCTGATGAGCGGGGTGTTTGCGGTGACGCTTCAGCGCAGCATCTTCTCGAAGAACCGGGCCTGCCCCATCGAGGGGTCGAGCTGGTAGGGCGCAAACCCCGCATCGGTGTATGCCGCGATCGCCGACCGGTTACCCTCGAGCACTTCAAGCGTGAGTTTGCAGCATCCCGTGGCCCGCGCGTGTAATTCTGCCTGCGAGAGCAGGGCGCGACCGATGCCCTGCCGCCGGAAGGGCGCGGACACCATGATGTCGTGCACGTTCAGAAGAGGCTGGGCGCGGAAGGTGGAGACGCCCTCAAAACAGTTGATAAGGCCGACAGCCTGATCGCCCGCGAACGCGAGCCATCCCGCGTAGTGCGGGCGCGCAGCCAGCATTGCGCAAAGCGACGCCCGCACCTGCGCGCTGAGCGCATGCCCACCGCCTTCGGGCGAGCGGGCGTATTCATCGAGGAGGGTGACCAGGGCCTGCGCATGAGCCGCGATCGACAGGTTGATTCTGACGATGGGATACCGGGTGGGGGGTGTCATGGTCGATCACGGAACCGGATGGGCGACTACGATCAGCCTGCCGAGCGCGCTTCCAGCGCCTCCCAGCGCGCCAGGCACTCGGCGAGCTCGACCTCAATCGCTGCATGCCGCGCGGCGATCGCGCGGGCGTCGATACCCGCCTCGCGATAGGTCTGCGGGTCGGCGAGTCGTGCGGCGAGCGTGGCCTGTTCGGTTTCCAGCGTATCAATCTTTCCGGGTAGTGCCTCGAGTTCGCGCTGCTCTTTGTAGGACAGACGCTGACGGCCGGGACGCTGGGTCGAGCGGGGATCGGGCTGAACCGATGTGTTGGGCGGATTGTCCCCGGTTTGGGTGCCGGCGGACGGGACCCCCCTGGCGGTGGAACCCGCGCGCACGGTTGGCGCGGCGGCCTCCTCGGCTGCTGCCTGACGTGTGCGCGCCGCCATGACATCTGCGTGGCCGCCCGCGTATTCAAGCCACCGGCCGTCACCTTCGAAGGCGATCGACTGCGTGACCACTGCATCCAGAAACGCCCGGTCATGGCTCACGAGCAGCACGGTACCGGCGTAATCGGCCAGCAGTTCCTCAAGGAGCTCCAGCGTCTCGATATCCAGATCATTGGTGGGTTCATCGAGCACCAGCAGGTTGGTGGGCCGGGCAAACAGACGGGCGAGCAGCAGGCGGTTCCGCTCGCCACCCGACAGGCTCTTCACGGGTGAACGGGCACGTTCAGGTGCAAACAGAAATCGGCCGAGATAGCTCATCACGTGCGTGCGCTGGCCGCCGATCTCGATCCAGTCTGAACCCGGGCTGATGGTGTTGACGAGACTCGCCTCTTCATCGAGCTGCTCGCGCATCTGGTCAAAATAGGCCACTTCAAGCTGGGTACCTCGTCGCAGATGACCTTCATCGGGAGCGATCTCGCCCAGGATGAGCTTGATGAGGGTGGTTTTACCCGCACCATTGGGGCCGATCAGCCCCACCCGGTCGCCGCGGCTGATGATGCTGTCCAGCCCCCGAACCACCCAGCGTCCTCCCCAGGCTTTTCCCACGCCGGTGAGTTCCGCCACCAGCTTGCCCGAGCGCTCACCCGAGTCGATCTCGATTCGTACCCGCCCCACTCGCTCGCGGCGCTGCTCGCGTGCGTGCCGAAGCGAATCGAGCCGCCTCACCCGACCTTCGTTACGCGTACGGCGTGCTTCCACGCCCTGCCGGATCCAGACCTCTTCCTGGGCGAGCAGTTTGTCGAACTTTGCGTTGATGACCTGCTCCTGGGCGAGCTCATCGGCCTTGCGGCGCTGATACGCGGCGAAACTGCCTGGATACGAGCGAATCACCCCGCGGTCGAGTTCAACGATTCGGGTCGCGACGCGGTCCATCAGCCGGCGATCATGGGTGATGAGAAGCGTGGCTTCGCGACGTGCCGCGAGCAACTCCTCCAGCCAGCTGATCGACTCGATATCGAGATGGTTGGTGGGCTCATCGAGCAGCAGCAGATCGGGTTCGCAGACCAGCGCCCGAGCGAGTGCTACGCGCTTGCGGGTACCGCCCGAGAGGCTGCCCAGCCTCGCATCCGGATCGAGCTGAAGCCGCGACAGGACGCTATCGATCCGGTGCGTGACCGTCCAGGCGTTGGCCGCTTCGAGCTCGGTCTGCACCGTGGCGAGTTCGGTGGTGAGGGCTTCAGTCTCCGCGACCGATGACCCGCCAGGGGCGCCGGCCGCACCGGCTAAGGCCTCGGCGAGCCGGTGATGGCGCGCGATCAGGTCGGCATGATCGGGCAGGGCCGAGGCTACCGCCTGATGGATGGTGTGCGACTCGTCGAAGACCGGCTCCTGTGCCACATAGGCGAGCGTGCAGCCGCTCTGCCGCACGATCCGGCCGTCGTCGAGCTGAATCAGGCCGGCCAGCGCCTTGAGGAGCGATGACTTGCCGGTGCCGTTGCGACCGATCAGCGCGACCCGCTCGCCTGCCTCGATCGCGAGCGCCGCATCATCGAGGAGCGCAACATGGCCAAATGCAAGCCTCGCCCCCTGTATCGAGAGGAGGCTCATGAGAAGGCGATCGTGCTCAGGGGGTGGCGTGCGCGATGAATTCGGCGGGGGCCGGGGCGCCCCACTGCGAGCTGAGACCTTCTTCAGCCGACAGCAGATTCGGGCTCGCGCGGTTGTTCAGCATGTCGGTGTCGCACCAGTGCTCATGCACCCGGCCCCAGGGGTCTTGCCAGTAGTCGAAAATTTGGCTGCCAAGCACATGACGACCGATACCCCACACATGCTGATAGCGGTTGGCGCCCTTCAGGTGCTCGTGGCCCAGCATCACATCATCAAAATTCTGCACTTCGAAGGAGATATGGTTGAGCCCGGTCTTGGGCCCTTCGATGCACAGGAAAGTGTGATGGTCGACAAACGTTTCGCCGCGATCGCAGCGGTTGAAGGACGCGATGATGTTGTCAGGAGACCCGGCATAGACATCATCCGAGCAGACCAGGCCCAGGGTTTCACGGTACCAGCGCACTTTCTCCATGGCATTCGTGGTCATGTAGACGGCGTGCGCAATTCGCTTCACCTGTGAGGGACCTCGATCGAGTCGCATGAGTTCACCCGAGCGGCGAAGCTTTTCATCGCCCCAGTTCAGCACGTGACGGCGGGTGGGCAGTTTCGCAAGCGGCGTCATGCCGGTGATGAGTTCCACCTCATAGCCCATCGGATCTTTCAGGCGCACCCGCTTGCCGCCCCCTGGCTCATCGACGTTTTCAATTCCAGAGGCACCCGACACTTTGCTTGCAGCCTTCAGATCGTCTTCGCTTTCAACATGGAACGCGAGACCGAGGCAGCGGGCGTCGCCACCCAGATGCGTGATGTGGATGCGCGCCTGCGGATCGGTGCCACGCATGAACAGCCGGTCAGGGGTTCGGCTGGTGACCGCCAGGCCAAACCGGGTCAGGAATTCCTCGGATACGTCGAGGCTGGGCGATTGCAGACGGCAGTAGGCGAGGTCGGTGACCTTGACGACGGGCATGAGCGAGTCCTCCAGAGCGATGAAGTGTTGGTCACGGGGGCCTGTACCGCCGCTACTTGGGCGGTGGTGACAGCGGCCCAACCGTGGCGGTTGCAGCTGCGACGGGCTCGATGATAGGCCGGAACGGGCTGGTCGTCGACCGACGGTGACAGATGTCGGAGCGTAGCCTGTCATTGCTCATGACGCGCCTCGGGCGCGGCCAAGCACCTTCAAAAAATCCTGCGGCAGGCGGTCGCCGCGCCAGCCGACATGGTGATCAGGCCGGATCAACACATGGTTCGCGCCGTAGAGCTCGCGCGCCGTGTCGCCTCTCACCTGCACCGCATCGAGCGGGACCCCTGCCTTTCTCGCATCGGTGGCCAGGGTTTGCGCGGCCGTCACGTCAGCACCCTCCAGACAAAGCAGCGTGAAATCGCGACCAAAGCAGTCGAAGATTGCGCGCTGGTCGTCCACCCACAGGTGCGGGGCGCGTGCACCCGGGATGGCGTGCGCGCGGTACGCGTACCAGTCATCGGCTGGCGCGTGCGACGCGTCGAGCCCGATCAGGGGCGAATCGGCGTAGAACATGCCCAGATGAATGCCGGGGATATCGAACTCGCGGCGCGCATGGTCGGCCAGTCGCTCGCCCAGCACCGCACGCGCCGCGCGGCCGTCGTCGCTGTCGTGCTCGAGATGCTCGGGTAGCGGCAGGCGGCCAATGCTCTCGGCCATGGCGTATGAAAAGCGCGTGTTTCGGCGGGCGATGGGCTGACGCTCGGCCTGATAGCTGGCAAGGAGCGACGGTCCTCCCCAGCCCTGACAGACGGCCGCGAGCTTCCATCCAAGGTTCACCGCATCGTCGACCGCGGTGTTGTAGCCCTGCCCACCGGTGGGCGTGAACAGATGGGCGGCGTCGCCCGCGAGCAGCAGTCGGGGTTCGGGCGAATCGTCAGCAAAACGCTCAGCGACCAGCATGTAGCCGGCCGTCCATTCCGACATGCCGATGATGTCGAAATCAAACTGCGCGCCCATGGTGGCGATCAGGCCGCGTTCGGCAAACTCGCGGGTCGGGGTGACCCCGGCGGGCAGTTGCAGTGCACAGGCGATCTGGCCCGCGCCGTCAATCGAGATCGTGAGGCCGCGGCACTCGCGGTTGATGGCCCAGTATTGCCAGGACCGCTTTTTGCCGGTGGCGGCATAGAAATCGGGCGAGCGAAAGTACACGGTGAGCATTCGCCCGCCCATGAAATCGCGATCGTCCTCGCGCAGGCCCTCATAGCGGATGCCCAATGCCTCGCGTACCCGGCTGCGCGGGCCGTCGCAGCCCACCACATAGTCGGCCTCAATCTGCAGGGCCTCGCCGGTATGGGCCGATTCGCAATGCAGCAGGCCGCCTGCGTCCAGTCGCTCCACCGATATCACCCGCGTACCGAGCCGCAGCGTGACCGAGGCGTAGCGACGGACCTCCTCCAGCAGCACCGGCTCAATCAGCATCTGCTGCCCGCGATGTAGCGGCTCCGGCGTGGGCCAGCGGTCGTCATGCGCTGCGCGTCGGGTGCGAGCCTCTTCGCGGGTCAGGCCAGGTAAGCGCGCGAGTTCGTGGCTGGCGTAGCGGGTGAAATAGGCGATGTCCTGCGGGAAATCGGGGGGCAGGCCCTGGGCGCGAATCCGCTCGGAAAAGCCGAGCCTGCGGAAGTGCTCCATCGACCGTGCAGTGGTGGCGTTTGCCTTCGGGAAGCGTGGTGGCCGCTCGTCCTCATCGACCAGTACGCAGGGCACGCCTCGGCGACCCAGTTCGATGGCTAGCACCATGCCAGCCGGACCGCCACCCGCAATCGCGACACGTGTGCGCAGCTTTTTCGATATCGATTCCAACCCGGTTCTCCGCGAGCAATGGCCCGGCGGCAAGATAGAGCAAATCGGCACCCGATGAAAATCCGCGCGAAAGAAAATCGCCTGGGAGGTTAAGCTTCGGACGCGTACCGCGAGCCGGGCCCGACCGCTCGCCGTTCGCACCCCCAGACTGAGTAACAGGATGATCGATGCAGCTTTTTCGTCTTGACGGCAAGGTTGCCGTGGTGACCGGCGCGAGTCGTGGCATTGGCCGCGCGATTGCCGAACGCCTGGCCGACCACGGCGCGCGTGTGGTGGTCTCCAGCCGCAAGCTCGAGGCCTGTCAGCAGGTGGTTAATGCGATCCGTGCCCGTGGCGGGCAAGCCGTGGCCCGGGTCTGTCACATCGGTCGCAAGGACGACCTTCAGGCGCTGGTGAGCGCGACCGAAGCCGAGTGGGGCGGGATCGATATTCTGGTCTGTAACGCCGCAGTCAACCCCTACTTTGGTCCCGCCGCCGGCATGTCCGATGAGGCCTTCGACCGGGTCATGGCGGCCAATGTACGAAGCACGTTCTGGCTCACCAACATGGCGCTTCCCGGGATGGCCTCGCGCGGGGGCGGTTCCGTCATCATCATCTCGTCGGTCGGGGGCTTTCAGGGCTCCAACAAGATCGGCGTCTACAACGTCTCGAAGGCCGCCGAGATGCAGATCGCCCGCAATATCGCAATCGAGTGGGGACGTCAGGGCGTGCGCGCCAACTGCATCGCACCCGGGCTGATCCGAACCGATTTCGCGCGTGCCCTCTGGGAGGACCCGGCGATTCTGGCCCGCACCGTCAAACACTCGCCGCTCGGCCGGATCGGTGAGCCGGACGAGATTGCGGGCGCGGCCGTATTTCTGGCAAGTCCGGCATCGGCCTTCATGACCGGCCAGACCCTGGTGATCGATGGCGGCCGGCTCGCAGGCTACCCCCATCTCGACGATTGAGGATTCCCACGATGAACTATCGCAGGCTGGGTGGATCGAATCTGCGCGTCTCGGCGCTCTGTCTCGGCACCATGATGTTTGCCGACCAGACCGATGCGCGTGAGGCGGCGTCGATTCTCGATGCGGCGCGCGAACGCGGCGTGAATTTCGTCGATACCGCCGATGTGTACAGCCGGGGCGCCTGCGAGCAACTGCTGGGGCCGCTGCTTGCTGCGGATCGCGATCGCTGGGTGCTTGCTTCGAAGGTCGGTAACCCCATGTCCAGCCGGCCCAATGAAAACCGGCTGTCGCGCAAGTGGATCATTCAGGGCGTGGAGGCGAGCCTCGAGCGCCTCGGCACTGACTATCTCGATCTCTGTTACCTGCATCGCGACTATGAGGATGATTCGCTCGAGGAACCGCTTCGCGCGTTTGATGACCTCATCCGGGCCGGCAAGCTCCGCTACTGGGGGGTTTCGAATTTCCGGGGATGGCGGATTGCGGAGGCGGTTCGCCTGAGCGCCCAGATGGGGATGCCCGGACCTGCGGCCTGCCAGCCTTACTACAACCTCCTCAATCGTCAGCCCGAGGTCGAGGTACTGCCAGCCTGCCGCCACTATGGCATTGGCGTGGTGCCTTACAGCCCGATTGCGCGGGGCGTGCTCACGGGCAAATATGCCCCGGGAGCCACCCCCGCGCCAGACTCGCGGGTGGGGCGTGGCGAAAAGCGCGTGCTGGAGACCGAGTGGCGCGAGGAGTCGCTCGCGGTAGCTGAGCAATTGAAGACCCGCGCTACCGCGCGCGGCACCACGTTGTTGGCCTATTCGGTTGCGTGGGTACTCGCGCATCGCGCGGTAAGTTCGGTGATTGCCGGACCCCGCACCCTGGCGCAGTGGCTCCAGTATTTCGACGCCACCGATGTGCAATGGAGCGCCGATGATGAGGCAGCAGTGGATGCGCTGGTCAAGCCTGGCCACCCTTCCACACCGGGTTACAACGATCCGCGCTATCCGCTCGAGTCCAGGCTTGCCGGGAACCACTGATTGCCGCGCAATACCACCGCTTACTGACGGGCGGTGGTCTCAGAGTTTGCCGAGCAGCAGGAACTCCATGAGCGCTTTCTGGGTGTGAAGCCGGTTTTCGGCTTCATCCCACACCACTGACTGCGGACCGTCGATGACTTCTGCGGTCACCTCTTCGCCCCGATGGGCTGGCAGGCAGTGCATGAAGACCGCGTCCGGGCTTGCAACCGACATCATCTCGGCATCCACGCACCAGTCGGCAAACGCCTTTCGGCGCATGTCGTTTTCCTGCTCGAAGCCCATGCTGGTCCAGACATCGGTGGTGACCAGATCGGCGCC
>JAGWXN010000500.1 GCA_018969885.1 Betaproteobacteria bacterium
CGGCCTTGGACAGGAGCTCAGCCATGGCGGAGGAAACCCAGATTGACTCGACCCCCGGAAGAAACGCGCGGTCCTTGTCGAACTCAACACCGAGCGCCGACAGCTTGTCGGCCGACTCGCGAACGAGCACCTGGTCGGCTCGCAGCATCCCCTGGGCAACTGGCACTTCAGTCAGCACGACGTGGTAGGTGTTGGGCTCCAGTCGGTCGTTAAAGCGCAGCTGAATGCCAGGAAAGGGCACACCCAGGTCAAAATACAGCGCCCGCCGGATCTTGATCAGCTCGTCATTCAATTCCTCAGCCTTCAACGAACCTTTGAGGTTGTCGGCCACGTCAAGAATCAATGGAACCGTGGGAACGAATTCATCGGTGCCGTCGCCACGGGTGGGTTTTCGCGCAGCCGCGTCGCTCGCTGCAAGCGCCGGCACCTCGGTGATTTCGCCAGTTTTCTCATCAATCTTCCGGCGGGGCCGCATGGCGATGCCCATGCCGATCAATGGAATGCCCAGCATCAGAAACACGAACGACGGCATGCCTGGAATAAAGCCCATGCCAAGCGCAATACAGCCGCCGATGATCAGCGCGCGAGGTTGGGCCATGATTTGGGACCCAATGTCCTTGCCAACGTTCGACGGGCCTTCGTCCGACTGCACACGGGTCACGATGATGCCCGCGCAGATCGAGATGAACAGCGCCGGAATCTGCGAGATCAGACCGTCTCCGATGGAAAGGATCGAGTAGGTCTGCATGGCCTTGCCCGCGGTCATTCCCCGCTGCAGCATGCCGATCAGAATGCCGCCCAGCAGATTGACGGCCACGATAATCAGGCCGGCGATGGCATCCCCCTTCACGAACTTCATGGCGCCGTCCATGGCGCCGTAGAGCTGGCTTTCCTTTTCCACCGCGCGGCGTCGTCGCTTGGCCTCGTCCATGTCGATGGTGCCGGCACGCATGTCACCGTCAATCGCCATCTGCTTACCGGGCATGGCGTCGAGCGAAAACCTTGCAGCTACTTCCGCCACGCGTTCCGCGCCCTTGGTAATCACCACAAACTGCACGATGGTGAGGATCAGAAACACCACCAGGCCGACAACCAGATTGCCACCCACCACAAAATTCCCGAAGGTGTCGATGATGCTGCCAGCGTCCCCCTGAAGCAGGATCAGGCGGGTGGTGGCGATCGAGATGCCGAGGCGAAAAAGCGTAGTGACCAGCAGCACGGATGGAAACGACGAAAACGCGAGTGGCGTTGGCAGGTACATCGCCACCATCAGCAGCACCGCTGACAGCGTCATGTTCATACCGATCAGAACGTCAACCGCAAGCGTGGGCAACGGAAGGATCATCATGAAAATGATCGCCACGATCATCACCGCGAGTACGATGTCGTTTCTGTTGGCAGCCTTCAGGGCGAGGCTTTGAAGCGCAGCTTGAAGCCGGTTCATGCAGCGAGTCCTGCGGAGGACTGAGCGAGGCCACGCAGCGACAGCCAGGCGCGCATCGACGCCGAGGCTTCCGCGACTCGACCCAAAGCTGAAAGTGCCTCGGCACGGGCGAGATGAAACACCGCGTCGATCTGGCCGCCAAGCGCAATGCGGTCCAGTGCGATCAGTGCGCGCTCAGGGCGGCCGGCCGCCAGGGCAGCAACCGCCACCAGGCGCGCATGTGACACCACCGACGGCTCTAAAGATTCGAGCCCGGCGAAGACCGTGAGTGCACGCTCTGCCTGACCGTGCTGAAGGAAAAACCCACCAAGCAGTGCCAGCGCGTCGCGTTCTGCGTCAGGAAGCGGGGAACTCATGCGGCTCACCCTTGTAGTAGCAGGCTCTGGTTCTGGCGAACCAGGTCGCGTAGCGCAAGCATCTGCCGCACCTCGGCGTTCAAACGGCGAAGCGCAAGTTCTGTCTCCGGCGCTTCGCCGTTTGTTCGCGGACGCGAATCGAGTCGCTCCCGAATCTGCGCGAGCGCATCAGTAAACCCGCCCGAACTGAGAACCTCCGACGACACCGTCTTTGGAAGCCCCCACTGCCTGATCAAATCGGCTGTACCGCCGGGAGCGAGCAGACGATCCACTTCGCCGATGTACGGCATTCCGGTTGGCGGG
>JAGWXN010000501.1 GCA_018969885.1 Betaproteobacteria bacterium
CGGGGCCTATACCGGACTGATCCGGGGGTGGGGATGGCCGATCAATGTGCTGACGGCGGCGGACAGCCTTGAGGCAGTGCTGATGATTGAGCGTTACCGTCCAAGCGTTGTGATTTTGGACCTGACGGCGCTGGGGCTGGATGGACCTGCGCTTGTAAGGAAGGTGCGCGAGCACCATGAATTCGATGCGGTTCACCTGGTGGCAATGCTTGCCGAAAACGGGCTGCAGGGTGGGCAAGAACTCCGCGCGCTTGCCGGCGTGGCGGTGTTTTCCAAGCCTACGTCGGCTGAGCGGCTACAGGGGTTTGTTGAAGCGCACCTTATCCGACAGGCGCCGCCTCAGCGCTCCCAGGGTGGATTGGAAACCGCCTCCGCAGCATAGCGTTGGCGCGCTGCCTCGAAGTGCGCGGCTTCGATCGTGCCGGCGCGTACCAATTCTCTGATCGCGGACAGCACGACCTGGTAGCGGTCAACCTCGAAGAAGCGCCGTAGCTGCTCGCGGGTGTCGCTCCGCCCGAATCCGTCAGTGCCCAGCGTGACGTAGCGGGCATCGATATATTCCGCAATGAGTTGTGGCCAGGCTCTCACATGATCGGTGGCGGCAATGACGGGGGCATGGCCCGGAAGCAGGCGCTCGAGCGTGGTGGGTGAGGAGGGGACGGCGCCCAGCGCGTCGAGACGATCGGTCCGCTGGGCCTCGCGGGCTTCGCGCGCGAGTTCGCCAAAACTGGTGACTGAGAACACCTGGCTGCCAATGCCCCAATCCGCAGCGAGGATCTCGGCCGCGGCGATGACCTCGAGCAGGATGGTGCCCGAGCCAAGAAGGCGCACGGACGGCGCGGTGCGACCATCGGCAGCAGGGCGACCTTCAAAGGTCTTGAAGCAATACATTCCCCGCAGCAGATCGGCTTCCGCGCCCTCGGCGAGCGATGGCATGGGGTAGCTCTCGTTCATCAGCGTGACGTAATGGAACTCGTCGCGCTGCTCGGTGAGCATGCGGGTCATCCCGTGTCGCAGGATGATGGCAAGTTCGCCCGCGAATGCCGGGTCCCACACGCGGCAGTTGGGCACCATGGAAGCCATCACCAGGCTCGAGCCGTCCTGGTGTTGCAGGCCTTCGCCGCCCAGCGTGGTTCGGCCAGCGGTCGCCCCGAACAGAAAGCCGCGCGTACGTTGATCTGCCCCGGCCCAGATCAGATCGCCCACCCGCTGAAAGCCGAACATCGAGTAGTAGATGTAGACCGGCAGCATGGGAACCCCATGCACGCTGTAGGCCGTGCCCGCCGCAATCCAGGACGACACAGCGCCTGCCTCGGTGATGCCTTCTTCCAGGAGCTGGCCATCGCGGGCCTCGCGGTAGGCGAGCATCGAGCCCGCGTCTTCGGGCTCGTAGGTCTGGCCATCGGGCGAGTAGATGCCGATCTGGCGAAACAGGCTCGCCATGCCGAACGTGCGCGCTTCGTCGGCAACAATCGGCACAATTCTGGGACCCAGTTCGCGGTCTTTCAGAAGCCCCGACAGCATGCGAACCGCGGCCATGGTGGTGGACATTTCCTTGCCGGCCGCTTCAATCGCGAATGTGCCCCAGGTGGCAAGCGGCGGCACAACGAGCGGAGGCGCGCTCGAGCGTCGAGCGGGCAGTGCCCCGCCAAGGTTGGATCGACGGGCGCGCAGGTAGCGCATTTCTGCGGAGTCGTCGTCGGGCTTGTAGAAGCGAAGCGCGGCCACGTCTTCGTCGGAGAGCGGCAGTTGGAACCGATCACGAAACGCCTTCAAGGCGTCGATATCGAGTTTTTTCGCCTGATGCGCGGTCATTCTGGATTCGCCTGCGCCGCCCATGCCAAATCCTTTCTTGGTTTTGGCAAGAATCACTGTAGGGCGTCCGGCGTGCGAACGGGCGGAAGCGAACGCGGCGTACAGCTTCCGGAAATCATGGCCGCCGCGCTTGAGGGCATCGATTTCGGCTGCGCCCATGTGGGCAATAAGCGCCTGCACTGCGGGGTCGCGACGGAAAAAATGTTCGATGTTGTAGGCCCCGTCTTTGGCGCCAAGGTTCTGATATTGCCCGTCAACGGTGCTGGCCAGTGCGCGAAGCAGCACAT
>JAGWXN010000502.1 GCA_018969885.1 Betaproteobacteria bacterium
GTCCATGCCGCGCAGTGCGTCCAGCCCGTCGGCAGGCATCATTTCACCGTGGGCGCGATACCAGTCGCCGCCCCAGCCAAAGTCAGTGAAGCTGAACTCGAGCGTGCCGAGCGTGCGGGCGAGGATCTCGAGCACTTCGCGGCCAGCGGGAATCACTTCCTTACCGATGCCGTCACCCGGGATGGTTGCAATGCGATAGCGTTTCATGGTGTTTGATCGATTGAAAAGAAAATTGAGCAGCACGCGGCGCCGGTCGCTGCGGGGCGGTGGTGTAAGAACCGGACGATATTGGGATTGTCGCGGGACGGCAACCCGGCGCGGTTCAGGGGGCGTCATGCGTACTTGCCGCGGAGCGTGCTCAAGCGTAGGGTTGGTTGCGGCGTCGTTGCGTAGCGCGGCGTCCTGAGACAGAGACCTGAACAGGAGCTGAAATGGATCTTGGTATCCGATCGCGGCGGGCGCTGGTCTGCGCGTCTTCGCAGGGACTTGGGCTGGCCTGCGCGACTGCCCTTGCGCGCGAAGGCGCCGAAGTGTTCATCAATGGGCGCAATGCTGAGCGGCTCGAGGAGGCTGCCCGATCGATACTGTCGGCAACGGGTGCCACCGCCCGCACGGTGCTGGCCGACATCACGACCGAGGCGGGTCGCCAGACGCTTTTCGACACCTGTACCGACCTGGATATTCTGGTGAACAACAATGCCGGACCACCGCCAGGGCAATTGTCGGACTGGGATCATGACGCCTGGATTCGGGCGCTGGAGGGCAACATGCTCGCGCCCATTCTGCTGATTCGCGGCTTCCTGCCTGGCATGCGGGCGCGAAAGTTTGGCCGTATCGTTAACATCACCTCAGCCATGGTGAAGAGCCCGCGCGCGCACATGGCGCTCTCCACCTCGGCGCGCACCGGGCTCACGGCTTTCAGCAAGTCGATGTCGTTTGAGGCGGCGGCCGATAATGTCACCATCAACAACCTGCTTCCCGAGCGTATCGACACGCCCCGCCAGGCTTTCCTGGCCGAGCGGCTCATGAAGATGCACGGCATTACGCGTGAGGAAGCGCGCCAGCGAATCGCCGATTCAATTGCCGCCAAGCGCTTTGGCCGTCCAGAGGAATTCGCCGATGCCTGTGCCTATCTGTGTAGCGCTCAGGCGGGCTTCATCTCGGGCCAGAACCTGCAGTTGGACGGGGGGTCGTATCCTGGGCTGATCTGACGCCGGGCGCGCGTTCGCGGCCTGCTGTAAGCGCTAAGCGGCGGCTTCGGTTCGAGCCCACTCACGCAGCACAAAACGCTGAAGCTTCGCGTTTTCCGTGCGGGGCAGCGCGGTAACAAAGCGCACCCGCCGCGGGTATTTATAGGGGGCGAGCCGGTCGCGCACAAAGTGCTGAAGCTCGCTTGCGAAGGCGTCGTTACCCTCGCGAGGGGCCTTGCACACCACAAAGGCCATGACCACCTGGCCCCGTCCCGGGTCGGGCGCCCCCACCACGCCACATTCCGCGACATCGGGGTGGGTGAGGAGAACGTCTTCCACTTCGGGGCCGGCGATGTTGTAACCCGCGCTGATGATCATGTCGTCGGTGCGCGATTGGTACCAGAAGTAGCCGTCGGCATCCATCAGATAGGCGTCGCCCGTCAGGTTCCACCCCTCTTGAACATAAACGCTCTGCCGCGGGTCATCGAGGTAGCGACACCCGGTTGGACCGCGTACTGCCAGCCGCCCGATCGTGCCCGGAGGCACCGGCCGGCCCTGGTCATCCAGAATGACCGCCTCATAACCCGGTACCACACGCCCGGTGGCGCCGGCGCGCACTTCGCCTGGCCGACAGCCGATGAAGGCATGGAGCAGCTCGGTGGATCCCAGGCACTCGGTCATGTCGAGACCCGTGGCGTCATGCCACTGCGCGCGGGTGTCTGCGGGCAGCATTTCGCCCGATGACACCGTGATGCGAAGCGAGCGTAGCGTGTTTCGTCGCGCAAGGGCAGCCATTCTTCGGTAGAGCGTTGGTGCCGTAAAGCAGATCGTCGCCTGGTGCTGATCGATGCCTCCCAGGAGCGACTCGGCGGTCCACTGCGGCTCAAGCACGGCCGAAGCGCCTG
>JAGWXN010000065.1 GCA_018969885.1 Betaproteobacteria bacterium
TATTCGGCTTTCACGCCTGCACGCTCAATCACCTGCTTCCAGAGGGCGAGTTCGCGCCGGATCAGGTCTGTAAATGCCGCGCCGTCGATGCGTACCGCGCGCGCGCCTTGCGAATCGAGGAAGGCTTTCACTTTCGGTTGCATGACCGCCTTGGCAATTTCCTCCTGCAGGCGGGTGATCACCGCTGCCGGGGTACCCGTAGGCGCGAGGAATCCGAAGCGATAGACAACATCGTATTGGCCAAACCCTGATTCGGCGAAGGTGGGCAGCTCGGGAAACGCGGGCGAGCGCTGCGAGCCGGTGACGGCGAGCGGTACGACGCGGTTGCCGCGAATGTGGCCCGAGGCGCCACCGAGGCTCGACACGGTGATGTCGATCTGGTTGCCGGCCGTATCGGTGAGCGCGGCCGCTACGCCTCGAAACGGGACATGCGTCATTTCGAGGCCGGCCTGCATCAGGAAGAGCTCGGTCGCGAGATGTGCCGACGAGCCCTGTCCGCCCGAGCCAAAAGTGAGTCCTTTGGGCTTTGCCTTGGCGAGGGCAACGACCTCGGCCACCGTCTTGGCGCCCAGGCCGGTACGCGCCACCATGACTGCGGGTGCCTCGACTGGGATGGTGATCGCGACCAGGTCACGCAATACGTCGTAAGGCAGCGATTTATAGAGCCCAGGCGAGATGGTGAGGGAACTGTCGGTAAAGACCAGGGTGTGACCGTCCGGCCGAGCTTTGGCCACTTCGGCGGTGCCGATGGTGCCGGCCGCCCCGCCTTTGTTTTCGACCACAAACTGCTGGCCGATCTGAGCCGAGAGTTCGGCTGCGATATTGCGGGCCGCCAGATCGGTGAGTGCGCCCGGCGCGAACGGCACCATGATGCGAACGGGTTGTGTGGGCCACTGCGCAGCAGCGAGCGAGGGGAGTAGCGATAACGCGAGCGCCGCCAATGCGCGGGGCAAATGCAGTGAGCCAATCACGGATGTCTCCTATCGATAAGTCCATTGCGCGGCGACTGCGCTCGAATCACTGGAAGGGGGCGCCGGTCGCCAGTGAAGCGCGCGAATCTCGCCGAATTCGCGCGCCAGTCGCGTCCAGTTCGTACCACCGTCGGTGCTGCGAAATACCTGGCCAAGGTTGGTACAGGTAAAGAGCAGCTGCGGGTTGGCCGGGTGCATCGCGACACACCAGACGGTGCTGTTCAGCATGCCGGGTAGCGTGATTTCATGCCAGTGATGGCCAGCGTCTTCGCTGCGAAGAAGCCGGCCCGTGCTGCCTGGCGGGCCGTTACCGTTAGTGAGGTAGAGCGTGCGACCATCGGGCGCGAGTTGAACCGCGCGTGAATACTGCCAGGGCGAGTCGATCGTCTCGTGCACCCAGCTTGCGCCGTTGTCGCGACTACGGTGCAGTCCCTTGTTGGTGGTGGCGAGCACAGCCTTGCCACCATCGGTATCGCGGATCACCGCGATGCCGTGGATGTCGCCCGACACCAGGCCCTGATCGAGGAAGGTCCAGTTGAGGCCGCTATCGGTGCTGCGCCAGATACCGCCGATTTCGATACCCGCCCAGATGGTCCCGCGATCGATCGGATCGAACAGGATTTGGGTGACGCGTGTCGGGCCACGGTTGACGCTTGAAAAGGCCTGAACGCCCGGGGTACTCGATTGCAGCCAGTGACGACCCGCGTCGGTCGAGCGATAGAGCGCACCAGGTCGTGTGCCGGCGATCAGGATGCGCGGATCGTTCGGATCTTGCGCGATGGACCAGATATCAGCCATGGGTGAGGGCAGGCTCTCCCAGGCCTGTGTGCGCTCACTCCAACAGAAAAGACCCATGTCAGAGCCCGCGTAAAGGGTGTCCGGGTCGGAGGGGTGACTGCTGAAGCACCAGACCCGCGCCTCGGTGTAAAGCCCCGAGTGGCTGTTGGGGTGGATCCAGTGGTCACCCAGGTCGCTGCTGAACCAGGTGGAGTGGCCGGCTGTACCGGCATAGAGGCGAACGCCATGCATCGCGAAATCTCCGCGCAACGGGGGCTGGACCATCGAGCCATGGGACAACGGGAGGCTGATGGTAGCCGAGCGCGGTGGGTGGTGTCGATGAGGTCGGTTTCACCGGCCTCGCCTGTGGCGCTGTGTAGCGATCTTTGCGGGCGATTCGTTGCCCTTAACGCAGCACCAGATCGTCGCGATGGATGAGTTCGGGCTCTTCGATGTAGCCAAGGATTGACTCGATCTCGTGAGAGGCGCGCCGCATGATGCGGCGAGTGTCGGCCGACGAGTAATTGCTGAGGCCTCGCCCCAGTTCAACACCTTGAGCGTTTCGGATGGCAATGACCTCGCCCCGCTCATAGTCGCCTTGAACCTCTGTGACGCCAATGGGCAGCAGACTGCGGCCGGCTGCGCAGAGCGCGCGCGCAGCGCCCTCGTCGACCGTGACCGAGCCGCGAAGCTGAAGGTGATCTGCCATCCATTGCTTGCGCGCGGCCAGCCGAGGCAGGTCGGCGATGAACTGGGTTCCGAGTGCATCGCCCGCGGCAAGCCTCCGAAGCACGCCCTCGAGTCGTCCCGATGCCACCACCGTGCTCGCGCCCCCGCGTGCTGCGCGTTGTGCTGCGCGAACCTTGGTGATCATGCCGCCCCGCGCAATCGATGAACCGGTGCCGCCTGCGATCGCCTCTAACCGGGGGTCGCCCGCCCGCACGGCGGCAAGCAAGGTTGCCGATGGGTCGCGGCGTGGGTCAGCGGTAAAGAGCCCCTGCTGGTCAGTGAGGATCACCAGGGCATCAGCGTCGATCAGGTTGGTGACCAGCGCGCCCAGCGTGTCGTTATCGCCAAACTTGATCTCGTCGGTCACGACCGTGTCGTTCTCGTTGATGATCGGTACCACAGCGAGCTCGAGCAGGGTTCGAAGCGTGGAGCGCGCGTTCAGGTAGCGCTTCCGGTCTGCCAGATCTTCATGGGTGAGCAGCACCTGAGCCGTGCGCAGGCCATGCTCGGCAAAGCAGCTCTCGTAGACTTGTGCGAGCCCCATCTGCCCGACCGCGGCAGCGGCCTGCAGTTCATGCATTTCCCGCGGACGTTGGCTCCAGCCCAATCGTTTCATGCCCTCGGCCACGGCACCCGAGGAGACCACCACCACCTGTTTGCCGCCCGCGCGAAGCGACGCGATTTCGGCGCCCCAGCGTGAGATGGCGGCGCGGTCGAGCCCACGACCCTCGTCGGTCACCAGGCTGGACCCGACCTTGACGACGATCCGGCGCGCCGCGGCCACCACGCGAACATCGGCCGCGTGGGCGAGCGCAAGCCCCTGAGCGGTGGTGTCTGGCTCGTTGCGTTCCACCCGTTCCCTCTCTCAGGTCAGCGCTGCGACCGGGATCGCCCGGGGCGGGGCTGCGGGGGCTTCGGTGGCGCGGGAGGCGGCGCATCATCAAATCGCACATCGCGTTCGCGATCCAGCTGCGGACGGACTGCTTCGAGATGCTCCTGGATGGCCCAGCAGAGCGACTGGCAGCCCTCCCGTGTGAGAGCCGAGATGACAAACACGCGACTCCGGTCGACAGGGATGGCTGATCGACCGCGACCGCGAAAGCGCTTGATGAACGCTTCGATTCGCGCTTCGCGTTCGTCCTCTGGAATCATGTCGACTTTGTTCAGCACCAGCCAGCGCGGCTTTTCGTAAAGCGCTGTGTCATAGACCCGCAGCTCCCGCAGGATGGCGCGCGCATCGCGCGCAGGGTCGGCATCAGGATCGACCGGTGACAGATCCACCAGATGCAGCAGGAGGCCGGTACGCTGCAGATGGCGCAGGAACTGGTGCCCTAGCCCGGCGCCCTCCGAGGCGCCTTCGATCAGTCCGGGGATGTCAGCCACCACAAAGCTTTTCTCGGGACCCACCCGCACCACGCCCAGGTTGGGATAGAGCGTGGTGAAGGGGTAATCGGCGATTTTGGGGCGCGCGTTGCTGATCGCGCTGATGAGCGTTGATTTGCCTGCGTTGGGCATGCCGAGAAGCCCGACATCGGCGAGCACCCGCAGCTCCAGGTGGAGGCGCCGTTGCTGGCCTTCGCGCCCGGGTGTGGATTGTCGAGGCGCGCGATTGACGCTCGACTTGAAGTGAATATTGCCGAGGCCGCCATCGCCGCCTCGCGCGAGCAGGGCGGTATCGCCATCGGCTGCCAGGTCGGCGATCAGTTCGCCCGAGTCCTGGTCATGGATCACAGTGCCGACGGGCACCCGCAGCCGGATGTCGTCAGCAGCCGCACCGTATTGGTCAGACCCGCGGCCATTCTCGCCGTTTCGCGCTTCGTGTCGGCGCGCATAGCGATAGTCGACCAGGGTATTGATGTTGCGGTCCGCCACGGCCCAGATGCTGCCGCCGCGGCCGCCGTCGCCGCCGTCGGGGCCGCCCCGCGGAATGAATTTTTCACGGCGAAACGACACGATGCCGTTGCCCCCATGGCCGGCAACGACTTCAATGTGCGCTTCATCAACGAACTTCATGGCGGGGATCCCGAGCTTGGTTCGCGCCCAAACAAAAGCCCCGCTCAGGCGGGGCTTTTGCGGCCGCTTGCCTGAGCGGACTTACTGAAGGGGGGCGATCCGCACGGTACGCCGGCGGGCCGGCCCCTTGACCGCGAACTCGACCTTGCCTTCGATGAGGGCATAGAGCGTGTGGTCTTTGCCCAAACCGACGTTTTCGCCGGGATGGAATTGCGTGCCGCGCTGACGAACGATGATGGATCCGGCCGTGACGGTTTCACCGCCGTAGGCCTTGATGCCCAGCATTTTCGGTTGCGAGTCGCGACCGTTACGCGTAGAGCCGCCGCCTTTTTTCTGTGCCATGGTGAGTGATCTCCGGTTACTGGGCGGGTGCTTCGGCCGCAGCCGTTGCTTCGCCAAGCGACGATGCGATGCGGCTTACCAGGATTTCGGTGTAATTCTGGCGATGGCCCTGGCGCTTCTGATAGTGCTTGCGCCGACGCATTTTGAAAATGCGAACCTTGTCGTGACGACCGTGGGAGAGCACCTTTGCCGAAACCGTTGCGCCGGCTACAAGCGGCGTGCCGACGGCGATTTGCTCACCGTTGCTCACAGCCAGAACCTGATCAATGGTGATTTCGACTCCGATGTCCGCCGGCATCTGTTCTACTTTGATTTTATCGCCGGCGCTCACTTTGTATTGTTTGCCACCGGTTTTTATGACCGCGTACATGGAAAGACCCCTTTTGCTTTGTTCCCGCGCTTTGTTCCCGTGTGGTGTGGTTACGAGGGAACCGAAGATTGTCGCAAATTCCGATACTTGAGTCAAAAAGTTGCCGTTCGGGACGGGTGCGCGGCGGACGGGGAGCGTCGATCCCCCGCTGGCGCGGTGGTGGGGGCGCGCGGTGAGGTCTAATGCTCGCGTGGAGCAGGTGGCCTGGCACCGGCGTACACCACGCGGACTATAATCAACGGTTTCCCTGAAGCAAGCGCGCTCGCGAGCATTCGTCGCCGCTCCATTGCGGTTGCGGCAGGGCCCATGTGTCGGGCACCAGCGCCCTCGCCACTTTTCCGCGGATGAAACCCTCCGAACTTTTCCCTGCTCTGGCCCCCGACCTTGAGGCAACCGACCGAATGATCCGGCGTAGCCTCGCCTCCGAGGTGGCGCTAGTCAGCACGATCTCCGACTATATCGTTGGGTCGGGGGGCAAACGGATCCGACCGCTGCTGCTTCTTTCCGTGGCCCGAGCTTTGGGGTTTACCGGCGACTCGCACCACCATCGCCTCGCCGCGGTGGTGGAATTCATCCATACCGCCACCTTGCTCCACGACGACGTGGTCGATGAGTCCGATTTGCGGCGCGGTCGGAGCACGGCCAACGCTTCGTTCGGTAATCCGGCCGCCGTGCTGGTGGGCGATTTTGTCTACTCCCGGGCGTTTCAGATGATGGTCGAGGTTGACGACATGCGTGTGATGCGCGTGCTGGCCGATGCCACCAACGTCATTGCCGAAGGCGAAGTCCTGCAGTTGATGAACTGCCACGACCCCGACACGGACGAGGCGCGCTATCTGCAGGTCATACGGTTTAAAACAGCGAAGCTTTTTGAGGCGGCGGCTCGATTGGGTGCCATGCTCTGTCATGCCCCGGCGGTAGTTGAGGAAGCTGCGGCGTCGTTCGGGCGGCACCTGGGCACAGCCTTCCAGCTGGTCGATGATGTGCTTGATTACAGCGGCGACACAACCGAAATCGGCAAGAACGTGGGCGACGATCTGCGCGAAGGTAAGCCCACTCTGCCTCTCATTCACGTCATGAGCCATGGCACGAGCGCCGACCGACAACTGATCCGGTCGGCGATCGAGCAGGGTGGTGATGTGGAATTCGACCGGGTCGTCGCTGCGATCCGCCGCAGCGGCTCACTCGACTATGCGCGCCAGATGGCATTGAACGAGGCCGAGCTCGCTCGCGCGGCTGCGCGCACCATGCTCCGCGACGTCCAGTCGGGCGAATTCAGCGCAATATTGATGAGCTTGCCGGGGTTGGCGGTCGAGCGCGCAAATTAGGTGCAAGCCCGCCGGCAGAAAATCATTTCCCTGCTGGCTGGGGGGCAGGCGAGGGCCGTGGCAAGGATCGACGAACGACCGGCGGCTGACCAAAATCGGTGACCGCGCCGGTCACGTTACCCGAGGCATCGAGCATCAACACATCCGATCCCGCGCGGACGTAGCGCGAGCCAGATGGCGCCGGGCCCAAACGCTCTGCCAGTACATTGGGCAGGTCCCGGGCTTCATTTTCAAGCGCGCGCGGGAGCGGTTCGCCTACACGCCACAGCTTGACCGGATTCTGCGACTGACATCGCCCCTCGCGTGCGATGAGCCCCACCGGGCATTCGCCAATTTCATAAGACTGGGAGAAATAATCGCTCACGGCTTTACGCTGTTGATCGCTGAAAGCGTTGGTCTGCGCTTGACCCCCACCGCCCCCCCCTTGCGAGGAGCCGCCCGAGCCGTAGTCGCCTCGGTCACCTTGGCGGATATTCACCATGCCGATGGGCGGCAGTGGCATCGCGCCCGCCGATTGAAGAATCGGGCGCGGGGGTTCGGTGCGGATGGTTTCAACGGTGGGCTGGAAGGTGCGCGGTGTGGCGTCGTAGAGCTGCCGAAGGATTGCTGGATCGTTTTGAGACTGCGCCTCGATGGCGGTATCGATCAGACCCATCAGTTCAGCGGAATCTGCCGTTCCCAGCCAGGCAGACCGGTTCGAACCCAGAAGGCTTAGCTTATCGGCGGTGCAGCCCTCGAGGTTACGCCGCAGCCACTGGCGAGCCAGCACGGCGCGTTCAGTGGGGTTGTGGGTGTCGAGCGCGATGGCTCGAAACTGTGCGATCAGGCAAGGGGCGCCGGGCACAGCGGGGCGCTGGGGCTGCGGGTTGGCGGTGCCAGCCTGCCCCGTGGCCGACGATGCCGGCGCGGCCTGGGCGGCGGGCGCCGGCGCAGGGCGGGCTGCCGGTGCGGGCGGGTTCGCCGGGGGCGCAGGCTGTGCGGCCTGACCCCAGGCGGGGCCGCCGGGCACGATCAGGCATACGGCAAACAGCAGCCGGGCGGTGGCACTTTGACGAGCGGGTTGAGTGTTCATCGTGGAGTCGGCTGGGCGAAGCAGGCCAAAAATCGCGGGCGGATCAGAAAGCAGCGCGTCCCTTGAGGGAGTCGGGTCGAGAGTAACCGACTTGAGCCTCGCGGCTGGCAGTACGGTGGACGCAAATCAGGACGGGTGACCGGCCCGGTACGGACAAGCTCAGCTCGGGCTTTCCGCCTGCGGCGACAGGAAGCCAGAACAGTCAAGGCGCGAGCATCCTGCTGATCGTCGTTCGGGAGGCGGTCTGTAAGCGCCTGAGTCAGCAGTTTCACGACCAATTTCTTCCTTGTTATACTGCCTGGCTTCGCAAAGAAAGCGGCGCACGTAACGAAAACAGTGTTTTCGGCCACGAGCGAGGTTTTCTGGCCAGTCAGGCCGGCGATTTCGGGGTGTAGCTTAGCCTGGTAGAGCGCTACGTTCGGGACGTAGAGGCCGGAGGTTCGAATCCTCTCACCCCGACCATCGACTCATCGATGGTCAGTTATTCATGGCCCGCAGGGTCGTTTGGCTCGCGGGGCTTTGTTTTTCCAGAGCTCCCCGTTCGACCGCGGCCACAGTGTGCCAACCCTGGCGCCACGCGACCTCCACTTGTTTGAACGCAGGTGTAGCAAGGTTTTCGGTTAGCTACTCCGGGCGGCAGGTATACGGGATGGGTAGTGGTGCCAGCGTCAATTTTCTTTACGCTTGCTGCGTGGCTGTTTGACGGCTTGGGACTGGGCCGTTTCTGAGGCTGAGGGTCGGCACGGACCGAGATGACCCGACCAGGTTTGCTACAGGGACGAGCAGCCTCTTCACCAGAGGTCTGTGCGTACCTTCAATCGTGGACCACAAGACCGATTGTGCTGAGCTCCACGAAACGTGAAGTGCCCAGCGCTGCATGGATTGAAGCCCAGTGTCGATCTATCAAGGATTCGAGCGCGTCATTACGGATGTTTCCGGTCGTAATCAACCAAAGCCTCGCCGGTACGCCGTTCAGAATGTAGGACTGAACGAAATCATCGTCCTTCGTCACAATAAACCTGCCTTCCAGGTCAGCGTAAGCAATCAGCGCTTGGTCCGTCGATGCGTTTCCCGAGGGCAAGTCAAAGGTATGAATCGCGTCGAACCCGCGATCGTTCAGCCATCGCGCCAAACGCCGCGGTCACTGCGCATCGATCAGGAACTTCACGCTGCAAGGGGCTCGATGTGTCGTATGCGCGATAAGCGCGCCGCGAATGCCAAGACCGCATGAATGTCGGCCAGCTCAAGGTCAGGGTAATCGTCAATGATCCCCTGCGGCGTCATGCCTGCGGCCAACCACTGCAGCACCACCTCGACCGGATAGCGCAGACCGCGCACGCAGGGTTTGCCGTGGCAGACATTGGGATCGATAGTGATTCGTTCAATCATGACGGTTCCAGGCAGAGAACTATCGCCTGAGCTTAGGCAATTCGCTGGTATCCCGCAAGGTGTCTGCGGTCGGCTGGTTGATGGGATCGGCCTGCGCGGGCGTCGGGTGCGGTGGGTGGCTTGCCCAAGCCTGGAGGGCCAGGTTTGCTACAGCCCAGGGGCGGGTGGCGGAACGTCTTCCAGACGTTTATTCTCAAACCTCGGCGTAGCCGGAGGATTCACTGCGGCGGGCAAATTTACTTTTCGAGCGGCTGTTACCTTGCTGTAATCGATAGCTTGGGTGTCTTTCGCGGCAGTGGCTTGCTAAGCTTGTGACCTATACCCCTTGGAATTTCACGATGAACATCGCCTCTCACCTGCTAAACCAGGCTAACGCGTTAATGCGTACGCTGGCGTCCGTTGATGACCCAGATTCGCTGCAACTCGACGGGCAGGGGCGTTGTGTTGCCACTTTCGATGACTGGGTAGTGGAGTTCATCCTCGACCCCGACGCTGCGTGTATTGGGTACGCGACCACGCTTATCGCGCTTTCTGAACCTCCCGATCGTTTACTCATGCAGCGCATGCTTCAGGCGAATGCCCGGCCCGACGAAACCGGCGGCGCTGTTCTTGCACTGGATGCTGATGCACAGACCGTTTTGTGGCTAGCCCAGCAATCACTGGCAGCTGATCCGGCCTTTTTTCAAGCCGCTTTCGAAAGCTTTCTCAACCGTGCCGACGCCTGGATGGCGCTTTTACGGGCCGGTGGTCAAGTGTCTGCAAGCGCCGCTTCAGAGCCCCCACCCCCTGGCACCCCGATGATTCGTGGCTGAGCCGCCTGCGCTGCGAACGCGTTAACCGTCAATCGAAGAGATCAACATGGCAGAGATCGGAGACTTTCGAAGCCTTGGCAATAATCGGCTTGCCCGGGTCCACGTCCAGACCAATGATGCACAGGGCGGTCAGGCGACTGTCACGGGCCAGCGCTCAATCAACATCTTTGGTCGGATGGCTGCGCGGCTGTCTGAGTGGTTCGGCTCGGGCGAGCAGCGCAATATCAATGCTGGTCAAGCGCTGGTAGGCGCGGTGCGAAGAGCATACGGTCAACAGGCTGCCGACGCGGTGACAGACCATCTGCGAACGCGGGCGCTTGCCGGCAAGCCCCTCTCCTCAAGGCGGGTGGATATTTGCGTAAGGCTTGCGGAGAAGTTTTTGGTGCCAGCCCAGGTGCCTCATGCGACACCCGCCATTCTCGAGGCACTGCGAGATCCTGCTAAGCCACACCTCGCTGCGATCAGGCATGAAATCGCCTTGACGCAGGCGGCGCAGCCCAGGGCCGCCAACAGCAAGGCGCTGCTCGAGCAGTTCGAACAGGCAGCTAATCAATCGGTCATCCGCAAGGCGCAGACGCTGGAGCAGCGATGTAACGCGTACCCCTCTATTGCAGCGCATCCGGCCTGGCGAGCGCGCGTGCTTCGCACGGGCACCGAAACGCCAATTGATCAGGTACTGACGAGCTTCCTGGCCGAGCACGGAATTGCCGAGCCGCCAATTTTCACCCCGGAAGTCAGACAAGCGCTTGCCGCGGAAACAGGGCCATCGGCGGCTGTCCGGTCCTATTTGAACAACGCATTGGGGGTGGATCACTCCCCGGGTGGGTCTGCCTTTGGCGCCATTCTGGCCAAAGCCGCTGACGAGGCTTTCGGCGCCGGCATCGATACTGCTCAACTCCCTCTGGCTGGATTGAAGCAAGACATCTTGTCGCGGGTCCGCCAGCTTGCAGGACAAAACGCGCAGCAGGACGCACCGTTGACAACCGACCAGATCGCTCAGGCCAGCCTCGAGGCTGTTCGGGCGCGCGCTGAGGCGCTTATAAACCTCCAACGTGAAGTCAAAAACTCCGATCTCGACGAACGAACCCAGCAGTTGATGGGAAAGATCTGGTTCCGCAACCCAGGCATTGGGGTTGCGCAGTTAAAAGATCAGGCGCTTTTCTGCGGCCATCTCCACGACTGCGCGCGTGCGTTCGCAGCTGGCAATGTTGAAGAGGCGATCAGTGCGTATATCGAGGGTTACAGGCTGATCGATCCCAACGCGGCCAACAACGCGTTGAAGGTTGCTGTGGACATGCTTTCGCCACAAGAAAGGGTGGCCGCACTTGATGCGATCCGGTCGTCTGACTTGCTGAACGAACTGCGCGTTCTATCGTCGATCAACCCGATGGAGATCGATGTCGAACAGCCCAACGCTTTGACGCTGCTTGGGGTGAACCGAGCTCAGGCCGAATTCGAGCTGTTCAAAGGCGAGCTCGCTTTCCGAAGTGGCTTGAATAAACATTTGCTGGACGTTGAAGCCGACCTGAAGCCACGAAGCTTCAGTTTGTCTGATGACGCGCGCGATTTTTTGAATCGTTATCACGCCGTTCGGGTCGACTGGGCGCGAGCAGCGGGTGAGCCTGAGCCTGGCGCGCTCGATCTGGACAGCCTGGCCGAGAGCGTCCCACCCGCAATCAATCCAACGGAAGCCGTTCGGAGCGCTTATCAGGCAGTGCTCGCGGAGGATAGGGTGGACCCACCGAAGGGTCCGCCAGCTTTCGATCAGGCGCTGGTGGTTGAGGCGCCTGCGGCGGGTGTTGGCCGACCTGCGATCCCGCAGGCGGCTGTGGCGCTGTCGGGCCGCATCCGCATGAACGAAATTTTGTCCGAAACCCGCAATGATCTGGCTGCTAATCGAGCGGCAGTGACGGGGAGCCTTACATTTGACCAGGCGAGAGAAGAACCAGGGCTCAACCAGTTCATGATCGACGTGATCAGCAATGATCGACACGTGAATCTTTACGTAGCCAACGGTGAGCCCCTGTTTAAGAACGTTGAGCCAGGCCAGGCGCGTTGGTCGAGATGGCAGGGCGAACTCGGCAAACACTTCAAAAATGAGACCGCACTCGGCAACGCTTTGGGCGAACTGCCAAATCTGTTTACGCAGCGCGTCTTGGCCGATCTGGTCACGCTGAATGCGCCTGCGCATGGATTTGCGCCCGCCATGAATGACCAGGATGCATTCGCTATTTCCCTGCTCGGTACCGATACTGACGGCTTCCTGCGGGTTGGGTTCACCTACTCAGGACCTGTCACCAGTCTGTTTCGGGGTAACCCACCACAAATCATTCCGGGGTCGGGGTGCACCTACGAAATGAATGCCACGTTTCGATACAAGCCCGACACTCAACCGGGTGGCGCAGGCGAATTGGTGCTGGATCGACACGTGGCCCGGTACGAGCTTAATCCAGTACCGGCCTGATCAGAGCGGCTCTGGACCGGTTCCCGTCTCCGAGGGTCAGGCTTTCTTCTGATAAGCGTTGCACCACGCAGCAGCCGCTATCAGCTTTCCTGGGAAGACCGCGCAGGCGCCGCTGTCGGCAGACTTGCTCTGGTACAACTGGCAGTTCACGCACTTCTGCTCGGCGGTGTGCTTGGGGTACTTCTTTTGATCAACCTGGGCCGTGTTCGCTTTGAACCGCCCCCCGGGTTCCCGGGGCGGTTCATCGGGACGTAGAGGCCGGAGGTTCGAATACTGGATCCTCATCGACGACGAGGAGTTCGCGTTGCCCTATGCCGAGTTCCCGTGGTTCAGAAACGCGACTGTCGACCAGATTTTGACCGTTGAACGCCCGACTGCCGACCACCTTTACTGGCCCAAACTCGATATCGACTTGGCGGTTGCGTCGATCAAGAATCCTGATGCGTTTCCGCTGGTGGCGCGGTCAGCCGGCCAAGGATAGAGCGCTGCGGTCGGGAGGTAGAGGCCGGAGGTTCGAATCCTCTCACCACATCAGGCGTTCATTTACTGACGGACTTCTCCCGGCCCGCCTGCTCTCGCAATTTCTCGGTCAGCCAAATTTTCATCAGCGATTGGTACGGCACATCCATTTTGTTCGCCTGTTGGCGAATTCCGTCTAGCAAGCTGTCCGCCAGCCTCAGCGAGATGCTTGTGGTAGATGGTTTGAGGTTCTTGAACGTAGCGACCACCATTTTGGACGAGTCAAAGTATTGAGTCGCGTCATTGTCTTTCGACTCCCAGAATTCACGCTCTTTGGCTTCGGAGCGAAACTTCGGCATTGGTTTCACGTTACGTGCGGACTTGGTCATAGATCAGCCTC
>JAGWXN010000503.1 GCA_018969885.1 Betaproteobacteria bacterium
TCGAGCTGATCGAGTCGAGACCGCCTTCGGCCGTCTGCGCTACCGAGATGCCGTCACCGCTGTTGCGGATCGCCTGGTTGTAACCACGCACCTGCGTGGTGAAGCGCTCGGAGATCGCCAGGCCCGCCGCGTCATCCTTGGCGCTGTTGATGCGCATACCCGACGTCAAGCGCTGCAGGGCGGTCGCCAGTTCATTTGACGTGCGAAACAGGGTGCGCTGCGCGGTCAGGGCAGCGATGTTGGTATTGATGACTGTGCTCATGCGGAAGTCTCCGTGCCGGTAGTGGATGCGGTTCCGGGCGGGCTTCGCGCTCCCCGGTTCCTGCAGCCGGGGTAACGGTCGACGGGTAGTCGACTGCAATCAGAACTGTGACGCAGTTCCGGAGTGGGTCACGGGCAAGGAGAAACTGTGACCCAGGTCACGGACCGGCCCCTCTTGCCGATCGGAGCAGGAGATCGGAGAGGGGCCGGCCGTTTCGCAGTGAGGTGATGGCGGGGCCGTCGGCGACCGGCCGACGGCCCGCCGGTGGATCAACGCAGCAGCGAGAGCACGCTCTGCGGGGCGGAGTTGGCCTGGGAGAGGATGGCCATGCCCGACTGCTGCAGGATCTGCGCGCGGGTGAGCGCGGCGGTCTCCTGGGCGAAGTCGGCATCCTGGATGCGTGAGCGCGAGGCCGACTGGCCTTCGAGGGCGATGCGCTGCGCACTGATCGCCTGCTCGAAGCGGTTGGAGATCGCGCCGAGGGTGGCCCGATTGCTATTTACCGTGGCGAGCGCCGCGTCGATCGAGAGGATCGCCTTGTTCGCCCCGGTCACCGTCGAGAGGTCCACGGTGCTGACCGTATTGCTGGAGATCGTGCCGCTCGTCATTGTGGTCGTGCCGGCACTACTGCCGAAGTTCGTCAGTACGATGTTGCCGGCGCCCGAGTAGCTGATGTTCACCGTCGAGGTGGACACCGAGGCGTACACGTTCGTCAGGCCGAGCGCATTGATCGAGGCGGCCAGATCCGTCGCCGTGGTGCCGGTCACAGCGAGCGCCGTGGCGCCGTTGACCGAGATCGTCTTGCTTGCCGCCGTGCCCACCGCCGCCGAGGCGCTCTCGATCCCGGTGTAAACGCCGATGTTGGCGCCGGTCTGCGAGGTGATGCCCGTGACCGTGATCGCCTCACCGACGTTGGCACCGCCCTGGAAGCTCGCCGTCGCCATGCTGCCATCGAGCAGCTTGCGGCCGTTGAAGTTCGTCTGGTTGGCGACGCGGTCGATTTCCGTGCGCAGCTGGCTCACTTCCGCCTGCAGCGACGCGCGGTCGGTGTCGGAGTTGGTGAAGTTCGCCGACTGCACCGCCAGCTCGCGGATGCGCTGCAGGTTGGTGGTGATCGAGTCGAGACCGCCTTCGGCCGTCTGCGACAGCGACAAACCGTCGGCCAGGTTGCGGATGCCGACCGTGAGGCCCCGCACCTGCGTGGTGAAGCGCTCGGCAATGGCCAGGCCCGCCGCATCGTCCCGCGCATTGTTGATGCGCAGACCCGAAGCAAGGCGGGTCATCGCCTGCTGCACGTCACGACCGCTGCCGGCGAGGATCCGCTGCGCACTCAATGACTGGATATTGGTGTTGATGACTGTATTGCTCATTTTACTGATCTCCTGTTTCGCCCCTTCCGCCGGGTCCGGAAACTTTCCGGTTTATTTCGGCTTTCAGGGCCTCAAGTTGTATTGCGACGAGCCGATATTTCCATCGAGCGGAAAAGCGGCAATCGGCAGCGCACGGAACTGTGATGCAGTTCCGTTCTCGAATTCTTTGGCGCTCTTCGCGCGACCCCTCTGGCGGCTTCCGAAGGTCTGGCCGGGTCGAAGAATTGTTTTTGTTTATCAGTGACTTAGGAGGCCCTGCTCCACCGTCAGGAAGACCGCCTACAGGGCGGCGCGTCCCCTCGTCCTCCCGGCCAAAGCCAGCGCTGCGGGGCTACCTCGAAACTGTGACGCAGTTCCGAATCGAGATCAGAAACCGAAACGCCCCGCAAGCTCGCGCTTGCAGGGCGTCCCGGTGGTCCGGGGTCAGTGTCGTCGCTTCACCGCCCCGA
>JAGWXN010000504.1 GCA_018969885.1 Betaproteobacteria bacterium
GTGGTCCTGGTCGAACTGCGCGACCCAGTCAAATCCCATGAGCTCTGAAAATTTCTGAAATTCGTACAGTGGCGTGTCGGCGCCCACGGTGGAACCACGCTCTTGTATGGTGCGATAAATGCCCTCAAAGGCTGCGCCGGCAGCCAGGAAGGCAGCCGCTGGGAAAATGGCCAGGCGGTAGCCCAGCGACTGCAACTCGTCACGGCTGAGCACCGGCGTGCGGCCTCCCTCGACCATATTGGCCACCAGGGGCAGGTCAAAGCTGCGCCCAATACGCTGCATTTCTTCCGCCGACTCGGGGCTTTCCACAAACAGGAGGTCAGCACCGGCTTTGGCATACAACTCGGCGCGGCGCAGCGCTTCATCAAGACCCAGGGTGGTGCGGGCATCGGTACGGGCAATGATGAGCAAGTTCGGGTCGCTACGGCTTTGCACCGCCACCCGTATCTTCTCGGCCATGGCTTCGGCCGCAATCACTCGGCGTCCGAGCATGTGGCCGCACTTCTTTGGAAACTCCTGGTCTTCCAGCTGGATGGCGCAGGCCCCTGCGGCTTCGTAGCCGCGCACGGTGTGCATCACATTGAGCAGGCCGCCGTAGCCGGTGTCAGCGTCGCAGATCATGGGGGTGACGGTGATGCTGGCAAACTGCTGTACCCGGTTGACCATATCGGCGTAGCTGGCCAGTCCGGCATCGGGCAGGCCCAGGTAAGAGGCCACCGTGCCGTAGCCGGTCATGTAGAGCGCCTCAAAGCCCATCCGGTCGGCGATCTTGGCCGAGACCATTTCAAACACCCCGGGGGCCGAGAGCAGACGCTTTTCGCGCAGGCGTGCAGCCAGACGAGCTCTGCGATCAGCGGGGCTGACCCGCGAAATACCGCGCACGATGCCGGTGGGCGCCTTCATGCAATGGCCTCGGCGCGGTCCAGCGCATCGAGCATGGAGGTCTTGCGCAGATAGGCGCGCGCGGCCACCGGATCCGCAGCGGTCGCCCGCAGTGCGTCTTGGGTTTTCTTGCGCTCCACCGGATCGCGCTCTTCAATTTCTCGCTTGTTACGGGCGGTGCTGGCGTTGATGTACTCAATAGCGATGGTGCGCCGCTGTCGCTCGTAGCGATCGAGCAGCGCCACATCCTGGCCCTGGATGACGGCCAGTAGCTTTTCGCAGAGGTTGAAGGCATCGTGCACGCCGCCGTTCATGCCCATTCCGCCCAGAGGATTGTTGATGTGCGCGGCGTCACCGGCCAGCAGCACGCGGCCCTTGCGAAACTGCTTGGCCACCCGCTGGTGCACCTTGTAGAGCGTGCGGTGCATGGTGCGATACGGCGCGGGCTGGGGCAACAGGTTCTGCAAGCGGGCCTGCACCGCCTTATCGGTCAACACTTCTTCGTCGCTCTCCTCGGGGCGGGTGGGAAAGAGTACGCGCCACAGGGTGGGCACCCGCAGCAACACGCACCATTCCTTGGGGTCCGAGCAGTAGTTCACGTAAGAAAGCCGCGGCAGATGGTCGGCAAACTCGAAGTCGGTGGAGATCACCAGGAAGCGCTCCGGGTAGGTGAAGCCTTCGAACTCGATGTCCGCCCCACGCCGCACCGCGCTCCAAGCACCATCGGCACCGATCAGGTAGTCGGCTTGCAGATCAAGCGTCTCGCCCGAACGGTGGGCCACCACCCGAACTTGATCGTCGGTCTGGGAGACGGTCTCGACCTTGGTGTCAAACAAAATCTTCACATGCGGCAATTGGGCCAGCTGGGCCTTGATAGCCTCGGTGAGCTTCCACTGCTCGCACTGCAAACGGAACGGATGATCGGTGTCCCCGCGCAGCAGGTCCATATCGAACTCGGCAATCACACCTTCGGCACGATCGCGCTGCTGGGTGTAGCGCGCCACCAGCCCCTGCGGCACGATGGTCTGGGCCAGCCCGTACCTGGCCAGCATGTCCAGCGTGGGCGGATGAAAAGTGGAGGCGCGCAGATCCATGCTCAGACCCGAGGCCGATTCCAACAGGGTGACGGCGATTCCGGCGCGACCAAGCACCAGGGCGCTGACCATGCCCACTGGGCCGGCTCCAGCGATCAGGACG
>JAGWXN010000505.1 GCA_018969885.1 Betaproteobacteria bacterium
TGATCTCCTTGCGAAGCACGCTCTCATTGAAGGACTCATTACCCACAAAGCGGATTGAGGCAATGCGAGCGGACTCGCCCTCCTCGATCGCGAAAACGACACCAACCCGGTTGCGCTCGAGTGGCGTAATGGTGCTGGTGACCTTGACCGCATACTTGCCGCGGGACAGGTATTGGCGTTTGAGCTCCTGTTCGGCGCGTTCGAGCAAGGAGCGATCGAAAATCCGGGACTCCGCGAGTCCCATGTCGCGCAGACTGCGGCGCAGGGTGTCGCGGTCGAACTCTTTGTTCCCAGTGATCTCGATATCGCCGATCGCTGGCCGCTCCGCCAGTCGAATCACCAGGACGTCACCGTCGGCAGACAGGTTGACATCGCGGAACAGACCGGTCGAGAACAATGCCTTGATCGCAGCACTGGCCGAATCGGCATCGATACGGTCGCCGACCCGCGCGGGCAGGTAACCAAACACCGTGCCGGGGTCAATCCGCTGAGCTCCCTCGATCCGAATGTCACGAATGGTGAATGGCTCGAATCCCCACGCGGGCCCCGCCATCAGCATGGCGAAGGAGATCACCGAGAGGGTGCCCCGAATCTTGCCTGCGGCTCCAGCCGAAACCGGTTTCGCACGGTGAGATCGATGGCGAAGGGTCATGGTCAGGATCCGATCAGGCGAACGACATCGTTGAAAAGGGCTACGCCCATCAGCAGCACGACAAGCGACATGCCGATCTTCTGGGACAACAGCATGACGGAATCAGAGAGCGGACGGCCACGGAGGGCTTCGATCGCATGATAAACGAGGTGTCCTCCGTCGAGGACCGGGATGGGAAGCAGGTTCAAGACACCGAGGCTCACGCTGATCAGCGCCAGAAAACCCAGGTAGGAAACCCAGCCAGCACGAGCGGTGTCCCCGGCCAAGTCGGCAATCGTCACTGGACCGCTGAGATTGCGCACCGAAATATCGCCCGTCAACATTCGACCCATCATCTTGAGGGACAGGACGGTCATCTCCCACGTCTGTGCGGCACCGTGGACGAGGCCTTCCATGGGCCCATGGCGAATCCGCTCCGTCTGCAGGCGATCCTGGAGCGACGCGCCGATTCGACCGACCTTTCGGTCACCGGCGGGATCCGCGAGGGTACGGGCTGACGGGGTGACGCTCAGGCTGATCTCATCGCGCCCGCGCTCGAAAACGATCTGGATCGGTTGGCCCGCACGGGCTTGCACATGCTCGATCAGCTCGCGTGCCCGACGGATCGCCTGGCCATCGACCCGCAGAATGCGATCCCCCGCCAGCAGGCCAGCCGCCTCGGCGGGCTCGCCGGAGATCACTTTGCCGACCACGACCTCGCCAGGTGCGAGCGCGAGGCCCAACTCGCGCATGAAATCCCGCTCGGCAGCACCCGGGGCAAGCTGGGCCGTCGGCAGTTCCAGACGACGCCGTTCGCCCTGGCGAAGCACGTCCAGCCTCACCGGTTCGCGGGTGACGACGGCATCGATCATGCGCAAGCGAAGTTGATTCCAGGACTGCAGTTCGCGCCCATCGATCGCAACGATCCGATCCTGGGCGCGAAATCCAGTCGCCGCGGCAGCACTGGCGGCGACGGGCTGATCGATGACGGCCACCGGTTGATCCGACCCGCCCCAGGCGAGGATGGCGTACAAAAGGATCGCGAGCAGGAAATTGGCGAGGGGCCCGGCCGCGACGATCGCAGCGCGGGCGGCCAGGGGCTTGCGCGAAAAGGCCTGTGGAAGATCCGCTGGGGCGATGCTTGCGCCCTGCTCCTGATCAGCCTCGTCGAGCATACGGACATATCCACCCAGTGGAATGGCGGCAATCACCCACTCGGTGCCGGTGCGTCGATCAACCCAGAGCACGAGCGGTCGACCGAACCCAATCGAAAATCGCAGCACCCGCACGCCGCAGGCTCGCGCAACCAGAAAATGTCCCATCTCGTGGACGAAGATCAGCACAGTCAACGCCGCGAGGAACGCGAAAAGCGTCTGCAGGATGCTCATGAGGGACGGCCTTCCGCGATGAGCCTTGTTGCGAGCTGGCGCGCGAT
>JAGWXN010000506.1 GCA_018969885.1 Betaproteobacteria bacterium
TAGCCGATCATCGCTTCACCGCCGCCTTCGTTCAGGCCCTGGAACACCACCGGATCTTTTCCGTCCTTGATGTTCTGCGGGAAAACGCCCGCGAGAATCGACTGACCAGAGATCCGCATGTGCAGGCCGGTGATGTTGCCCGACGCGTCGAGCCCCGCCGTGAGCTTGCACTGGGTGACCGGATGGAACCGGCCATGGAGCATGTCTTCCTCGCGGCTCCAGAGGAGCTTCACCGGCGTGCCGGGCATCTCCTTGGCAATGGCCACCACCTGCCGTACCCAGTCGTGCACCGCGCCGCGCCGCCCGAACCCGCCACCCAGATTGATCTTGTAGACCTCGCACTTGGCCGCCGGCAGACCCGAGCTCTCGGACGCTGCGGCGAGCGCCGCCTCGCCGTTTTGCGTGGGGGTCCAGACCTCGCAGCGATCGGCAGTGAAGCGCGCCACTGCGTTCATGGGCTCCATGCAGGCATGGTTCTGATGCGGATACGCATAGACCGCTTCAACGCGGCGCGCCGCCGACGCAATCGCGCCCTTGGCGTCGCCGCTGCTGTTACCGATCACGGCGTCGCTCGCATCAAGGCCCGCCTGCATCACCTTGGCAAATGACTCGCTCGAAGCATTGGCATGCTGGCCGAGATCCCAGTTGATGGGCAGAGCATCGAGCGCGGTCTTGGCCTGCCACCAGGTATCGGCGACCACCGCCACCGCGTCGTCATGCACCTTCACGACCTTACGAACACCAGGGCGCTTCTCGATGGCCGCTGCATCAAAACTCACGACCTTGCCGCCGAACACCGGGCACTTGCGGATGGCGGCGTTCAGCATGCCGGGCATGGTGAGGTCAGCCCCATAGACCTGCTTGCCGTTGACCTTGTCGGCGGTGTCCAGACGCGCCAGGCGCTTACCCAGAATCTGCCAGTCTTTGGTGTCCTTGAGCGACACCTCGGTCGGCGGATTCAGCTTGGCCGCCGCTGCGGCAACCTTGCCATAGGTGGTGCTACGCCCGCTCGCAGCGTGTGAGATCACCCCCTTGTTCACGCTGCACTGCGCGGCGGGAACCCCCCACTCATTGGCAGCCGCCTGAACCAGCATCATGCGAGCGGCTGCGCCGCCCTTGCGGACGTAATCCTGCGACTCGCGAATGCCGCGACTGCCGCCAGTGGAGAAATTGCCCCAGATGCGTTTGCGCGCAAGGTTTTCGCCGGGCGTGGGCTGTTCGGTGGTGACCTTGGCCCAGTCGCAACCGAGTTCCTCGGCAACCATCTGCGCGAGGCCGGTGAGCGTGCCCTGGCCCATTTCAGAGCGGGCGATTCGCACCACCACGGTGTCATCGGGTTTGATCACCACCCAGGCGTTCACCTCGGGTGTGGCGGCGCCCTGCGCGAGTGCTTCTGGCGCAAACGGCAGATGGAATGCGAGGCTGAGTCCGCCAGCGGCGGAGGACGCCAGAAACTGGCGGCGGGTGACAGTCAGTTCGCTCATGTTGTGCTCCCGTCGGCATGCTGGATCGAAAGGCCTGCGGTGCGGGGATTGCCGCCCTCGGCCACGACCTTGATGGCAGCGCGAACGCGGTTGTAGGTGCCGCAGCGGCAGATGTTGGTCATGGCCTCATCGATGTCGCGATCGGTGGGCTTGGGCTTGTCGCGCAGCAACGCGACCGCCGCCATGATCATGCCGCTCTGGCAGTACCCGCACTGCGGCACATCGAGGGCGACCCAGGCCTTCTGCACCGGGTGCGAGGAATCGGGCGACAGACCTTCAATGGTGACCACCTTTTCATTGGCGCTGACCGTAGAAACCGGCCGCACGCAGCTGCGCGTGGGAACCCCATCGATATGAACGGTGCAGGCACCGCAGGCTGCGACCCCGCAACCGTACTTGGTGCCGGTGAGGCCGAGCTGCTCGCGCAGCACCCACAGGAGCGGTGTGGCCGGATCGGCTTCAAACTCCCGAACCGATCCGTTGACGTTAAGACGGGACTTCAAGTGTCACCTCCAGGGGTTGTCATTAGTGAGTGGACGGGAGATCCGCTCCAGAACGAGCTGATCACGACCTGCCAT
>JAGWXN010000066.1 GCA_018969885.1 Betaproteobacteria bacterium
ACAATCATTCTGGATGGCGATTGCACTGGATCAGACGATATCTCCTGTCCGTTTACGACGGGAAATACCACATCTCGATACCGCTCATCCATGGAAAACAAGTCGTCTGCTTCTGACTCCGTCAAATAGAATCCGTCGCCAAATACGTTGGATCCGTTCAAGAAACGATTTCGGCATTCGCTAAGCCTCATTGGATTGCCAACATCTGTGCCATCCTCCAAATGCGGAGATATGTACGCAGTTTCTTTTTCATCAAGCATTCGCTTGCCAGTCCATGCGCCCTTATGAATACCAACGAGCGATACCACGAGATTCGCCTGCCCCGGCCACTTCACGCCGCGCACGGCAAAGTTGATGGCTCCGCCCTGCGCCAGCACCTGCTCCAGCCCGTCCTTGCGCACGTCTCCATCCTTGATGGAGTTGGTCGTGATAAACGCCGTGAAGCCGTTGGGCTTGAGCAAACTGTAGATACGGCGCACGAAGTAAGCGACCAGATCGCTCAGCCCGGCCGGCGCATATTCCCACTTCACATAGGTGCAGAATGCATGGCCGTAGGTGCCGCTCAGCGCCTGGCCCCCCAAATAAGGCGGATTGCCCAGGATGCAGTCGAAGCCACCGCGCGCCAGAATCTCCGGGAACTCCAGGAACCAGTGGAAGAAGCGCTTCTGGATGGCCGTCCCCCAGGCCGTTCCTGTGGCCTGGCCCTGCGGCGGTCGCCGTCCCGTCAGGTATTCCCGGTATTCGCCGTTGGTAATCGCCAGGTTCGCCTTCGTCTTGGGCAGATAGAACTGGGCAATGGGGATGGCGGCAATCTGGTTGAGCAGCCAGGCGTCCTGGCTCTGCGTGAAATCAATGTAGCGCGCCCGCTTGGCGTCGATCTCCGCCGACGTCCGTTCGGGCAGGGCGGAGACTTCGCGCCAGCAGCGCAGCACCGCATCCACCTGCTGCTGCAAGGCTGGCGCCAGGTCGAGGGTCATCTGTTTCTGCTCTTTGCGTTCTCGCTTGTTGCGTTCGCGCAGCAATTTGGCCACCGTCTTGTCGTCGCCGGGCAGCGTGGTAAAAGCTGCGTCGGGCACGCCCTGCTCCAGGTCGGCCCGCTGCACAAAGCCCACAATCGCATTGCCACACTTGATGTGGTGGTCAAGGAAGTTGAGCGGTTCGCCGGGGCTGTGCGCTTCCAGCCAGAGCGCCACTTTGCACAGTTCCACCGCCAGCGGATTGAGGTCCACGCCGTAGATGCAGGTGCGGATCACATCGCGCACCGCCGTGCGGAACGCCGCCGGCGACGGCTGATCCTCCCCCGTCCGCACGCTGGCCAGCGCCGTGGCAATCCGCCGCGCCGCTGCCAGCAGAATGTGGCCGGAGCCGCAGGAGATATCGGCGACGCGCAGGGAAAGCAGGGAGTGGGCAGCGAGGAGAGAGTAGGGAACGAGGGCGTGGAGGCCTACTTCAGCTTGTGCTGCAAAGAAGTAATCAGGGAAATCGTCATCCGTGAGATATCGGTCAGCAGGGCGAGAGCTGGCGCCGCGGTCGGGGGATCCAGGAGATCGACGCGTTGGCAGAGAAGCAGATGCGTCTCCAGTTCCTTGATGCTGCCCTGAGCGATCCGCAGAAAGTGGATGTACTCGGCTGTCGTCCCCCGTCCCCACCCCTCGGCGATGTTGGCCGGGATCGAGGTCGCCGCGCGGCGGATCTGAGAGGTCATCCCGTAGCGCTCCTCCGCCGGAAACGGCATGGTCAGCCGATAGCACATCTCTGCCAGATCCATCGCCTTTTGCCACACGACCAGGTCCTGATAAGAACTTACGGACATACGCTTCCCTCCCCCTCCTCGCCACTCCCTCACTCCCCAACTCCCTCGCCTCCCTCACCCTCTCCTCAATCAAATAATCGAGCGAATGTTTGAGCAGCGGCTGCACCAGGTCGTCGGCGGTGTAGTGGGAGCCGGTCGTTGAGCGCTCGTCGCCCTGGGCAAAGGCAAACTCGCTGCGCTCGCCCGTATGCACGAAGACCGGGCTGTACTCCAGCAACCCCTCGTAGACCGACCCAAACTCCTCCACGTTGAGCGCCGCATAGTTGACCCGGATCAACTGGTTCGTGTCGGGATGGCGGTAGAGGTTGAGCGCACGCAGGCAACCAAGCAGCACATCGTTGCCCAGCGTGCAGCGCCCCAGCACGCCGATGGCGTCCGGGCTGAACAACTCGCCGGCCAGCGGTGCCAGGCCCAACTGCGCACCCGGCCCGTCGGCCTCAAAGAGCTTGAAGGTGGCCAGCAGCGCCAGCCACAGGTCGTGCTGGCGCCGGTCTTCCAGATAGCGCTTCTCGGAAAGGCGGCGCAGACGCTGCACGCTGTAATACTGGTCGTAGATCGCACGCTGCCCGGCACTGGCTTGGGGCGGAGAGACGAGGTCGCGCGCCTCGGTCACCATCAGGAAGAGCAGGCGATAGATCAGGCGCAGCAACTGCTGGTAATACGCGTCCGGCTTGAGTGCGCCTGACGCCACCGCCGCACGCAGATCAGCATTGGCCGGATGCGCCAGAAAGCCGCTGCCAAAGTCGCGGATCGCCTGCTCCACGGCGCGGCTCAACCCGTCGCGGATACGCGCCCCAGAGTCAAGCGAATCCTGGTGGTAGCGTTCGATCAGGCTGCCGGCTGCGCTCTCGGCGGTGGCGGGCAGCCGCGTCGCATGCAGGAGCCGGTAAAAGAGGGCAAAGTCGGCAAAAAGGCCGTCGGTGAAGATGCGCTCCAGGTCGAATTCCAGATAGGTCAGCTTGACCAACCGCGAGCTATCGCGCAACAGGCGCAGCACACGGCCATTGGTGACGATGCCGTAGAGTTCGTCCTGCAGGTTGAGGAATTCCTGCACCATGGCGTGGGCGGACATGCGGGAGGGAGGAAGGGAGGGAGTGGGGGAGTGGGGGAGTGAGGGAGTGAGGGAGTGAGGGAGTGAATAAGAACCAGCATCTCCACTCCCTTCCTCCCTTCCTCCCTTCCTCCCTTCCTCCCTCCCTTCCTCCCTCCCTCCCCCAGATTTTCGATCCAGCCCCGCCGCTTCCCGGCAGCCGATGATGTGGATCGGCATCGCCCCGCGGTTGGCGATGCGATGGGAGATGGCGTAGCTCTTGCCGTTGAGTTCGACGCTGCGCGCCTGATACTCCAAGTGGTAGCCGAGCAGACCGAGCAGCGGCAGCACCCACTGCTGGCGTGTCTCGGTTGTCGCCGGGGAGTCAGCCTTGAGCGAGTCGAGCCGCCGCTGAAAAATGCGCCAGTAATCCTGCGCGTCCGCCCACGCCCGCGCGATCTCATCCTTGACCTTGACCGCGCTGTCGAGTCCAAAATCGGCCGGGCGTTGGCCAGACGCCTCCTCTATCCGGTCCAGCAAGTCCGGCGAGAGGATAGCGCCTTCGATGCGGATGGCGGGATAGTTCATGAGGGTTGCTGCCGTGGCGCCAGGTTCACGTCCACCACGAGATCCGCCAACTGCGCCTGCGTCAGCTCGCGTGCAATGCGTAGCCGCACAACTTGCTGCGATGGCGCGAGGGCGTCATAGGCCTCTTTCACTTCAGGGTCAGCCAGCAGGTTCGCCTTGACTTGCTCTAGGGGAATCGTCATAGTTAGTCAACTCCGACTGTGCTCATGCGTGCACTCGGTGGCTCGCACGGCGATAGGCCAAAGCTCAGGCAGCCAGTACAAATGAACGAACGTTCAATTCATCTGTGCGCTGGCGGATCTGAGCCAGATCATACTGCATCTGCAACTGCAGCCAGGCTTCTGGCGTGCGGCCAAAAGCCTTCGACAGCCGCGTCGCCATCTCCGGCGAAATGCCGGCATGGCCGTTGATCAACTGCGAGAACGTCTTGCGCGACACGCCTAGCCCGGCGGCAACTTCTGTCACAGTCAAATCCAGCGGTTCCAGATAGAGATCCCGGAGAATCTCTCCAGGATGGGGCGGATTCTTCATCGACATCGTTTTGCATCTCCTAATGATAGTCCACGCAATCCACGTCCACTACGTTACCCTCAGCAAAGCGAAAGGTGACGTTTCACATGAGCCTGCTGCACATCCTTGCTCTGGTCGTCGAGGTGGAGCGCAGCCAAACCTTTGTGCTGAAAGTTCCGTATCATGGCATTTCTGATTATGCCCTGTTACGCAACAGGTATCAAATCGATTCTTACTCCGGCAGCAGCACGTAGATCCCCATCAGATCCATCGGCAGCACCGGGTAGACGACCTGAAAGCGCCGGCGATCCACCAGCGTGCTAAAGCGTTCGTGCGCCTCCACCAGCCGTTTGGACTGTGCCTCGGCCACGGCGTCGAACTCGGCAGCCATCTTGTCGAGCAGCTTGAGCTCGTTTTCCAGGAAACTCGCCCGCGCCGGCAAGGTAAGTTCCGACGAAGCGCGCGCCTGGGCGAGCAGCGTCATTGCCTCTTCATGCACAAGATAGGTCCGCTGCTGTGGCGTGCCACGCCAGCCCCACAGCAGCATCTCCTCGGCCACAATCTGGAGGTCGCCCTTGCTCTGCTCGATGACATTGCGACACCGGAAGAGCAGCAGCGTCGTCTTGATCGTAACCTGGCGCGTGCGGATCACGGCGGCGCGCGCCGCGCGCCGGCCGCTGCGCGCCAGCGTATTGGCCATGATGAACTGGCACAACTGTTCGACAAAGCGATGGTTGCGGCCGATATAGTGATACCCTGCCGGCGTCGGCGAAAGGAAGCTGATCTTCACCGGGTCGCCGGCCGGCAGCAGGTCGCGCAGCAGACCGGGTAAGTTTCCGGTGTAGAGCCGGTAGCCCCTGGCATCGGGGCTGACCTGCACGCCCAGCAACTGATCGAGGCCATGTGTGACAAACTCCTCGACGGCAGTTGGATCGCCGATCGCTGCGTCCATCTCTCGCAGGTCCGCCTCGATCTCCTGCGCTTTGATGGCGTTCTGGGCAAAGATGCTGCGCGACGCCTTTTCGCGTTCGGCGGCCTCGTCCACCTTGCGTGTGACATTCTCTCTGGCGCGCGCTGCCTCGCCAAACTGGTCAAAATCAAAGGTGAGCTGGAGATCATCCTTTGTCTTCCGGCGCGTGATGATCTTGCGGTCGGGGTTGAGCAGCAGCGCCTGGGCAATCGTGTCGATGATGCTCTGCGAGTCGTCGGGGAAGGGCACATTGATGCCGGTGGCGCGCTTGATCTCCCGCACCTTGCGCAGCAGCACGTCGAGCACGATGCCGTCGATGGGGTTGTCGGCGCCGTAGAGCAGACACGCCTTCACCGTGGGCGCCACCTGCCCAAAACGGTCGACGCGCCCCTCGCGCTGTTCCAGCCGGTTGGGATTCCAGGGCAGATCGTAGTGCAGCACGGCGGTGAAGCGATCCTGCAGGTTGATGCCCTCGCTCAGACAGTCGGTCGCAATCAGCACGCGCAGCGGCGCCTTGCCCATCTCTTCGATGCGCGCTTTGCGCAGATCGTCGGGCAGTTCGCTGGTGATGACCTGCAGATCGAGCTTGGGAAACTTTCGTTTGAGGCTCGCCGCCAGGTGTTCGCCCACATAGTTGGCCGTCGCGATATAGCGGCAGAAGACGACCGGATTGAGGCCGGTGCGCAGCCAGTCGTCCAGAATCAATTCGGCGTTGGCGAGTTTGTGGTCGCCTTCCAGGGCGCCCAGCGCCTGCAACTGCCTGGCGAAGCCGCGCATCTGCTGGCGTTGATAGTCGCTCCAGGCATTGCGTTCGACGACTTGGGTGGGCGTGTTGTCGCTCTCGAAACCAAACTCGCTGTCATGCACCGGGTTATCGCCGGCCTCGACCACCTCCGCCCATGCTGCAGCGTCATCGCCGTCGACCTCCCCCATATTGGCCAGCCGCGTGTTGAGCATCTCGACGCCGGCGGCTGGGCTGGACATGACGCCCCGTAGCAGCGCCAAGGCGGTCCAGTAGCGCACGCGCTGCCGGGGTTGACTGTCCTGCCCGGGCGCCACCAGTCTGCGAGCAAAGGTGAGTATTTCGTTGAAGAAGGCAAGATAGCGCGGCGAAAGGTCATAAGGCCACTCGAAGGCTTCCCGCTCTGGAAAGGGCGTGTCCTCGCCCATCCACTTTTCGACGTCGGCGCGCTTGCGCTGCACAAAATAGCGCGCCAGTTCGCGGCGCTGCGCCTGGGTAGAAGCAGGCAAGTCGAGCGTCTCAAAATCCGCGCGCAATAGGCCCAGCAGCGACTGGAACTCTTCCGGCTTGCCGCTGTGCGGCGTTGCGGTCAGCAGCATCAAGCCCTGCTCTGGCTTCTGGGCAATGCGGCGGATCAGGTGGTAGCGCTGCTGCTGGGTTACCGACGCCCCTGTCGGGCGCGCGCCGGTGTGCGCTTCGTCGACCACCACCAACTCTGGGCACTGCTCGATGAAGACATCGCGGCGCGTCTCCGCCTTGATGAAGTCGATGCTGAGCACCTGATAGGGGTAGTACTCGAAGACGCTGGTGTCGCCCTGGATCTGGCGATCCAGCCGCGCCTGGGTGTTCGAGCGGATGATCACGGCCTCCAGGTCAAGCTTGGCGCGGATCTCCGCCTGCCACTGGTCACACAGATGGGGCAGACAGACCACGGCAAAGCGTCGGATCTTGCGCCGCTCCAGCAGTTCCTTGACGACCAGCAGCGCCTCCACCGTCTTGCCCACGCCCACGTCGTCGGCAATCAGCAGCCGCGTCGTCTCCTGGCGCAGCGCCATGATCAGCGGCACCATCTGGTAGGCGCGCGGGCGGAACGAGAGTTTGGCCAGGCAGCGGAACGGACCGGCGCCGTTGCGGAAGGCCAGCCTGGCCGCGTTGTGGAGCAGACGCGCCGTACCGATGTCGCCCAGATCGTCGTGCGTCGGCGGCGCAAATGAAGCGTCCGTCGGCATGTCGCTGGGGATGGCAAGCGGCAGGTAGATGCCGGTCGTCTCATCCTCGGAGCCGCCCAGCGGCTTGACGAGCAGCAGATCGCGGTCGTCGGAGGGGAGCACGATCCAGTCGCGTCCGCGCAGGGAAACCAATTTACCGGGTTGGAGGGAGACGGTCATCGCACCTTCCTGAAGATATCGGGACGCTCTGCCACTTTCTTGGCCAGATCGTCGCGGTAATGGTAGACCCACACTTCGTCACCGCGCGCCATGATCGCCTGCCGCTTCTCCTCGTCGCCTTCCCGCACCGCCAGCGTGTCGTGCGGCGTGCCGTCGCAAAAGACCCAGAAGCGCGGTTCGTAGGAGAAGTCTGGTCGCACGTACAAACCCTCGACGCTCTTTTGCGCGGCGTCGGGAAGACGCAGGCCGTGCTGGTAGAGATAGTCGAGGAACTTGCGTTCGGTCGAGGAATTGGGATCGAGGTTGCGCAGCAGCGCCTGATACTGCGCTTCATAGTTGGCGTAGCCGGCATTGGTCTGGATCTCGACACGGCAGATGCGCAGCGTTTCCAGCGCGTCGCGAATCAGATGGCGGTCGATGAATCTGTGGTCGCGCTGGTTGTAGTAGCTGAGCAGGTCGTCGTAGGAGGCCGGCCCCTTGTAGACCGGATCGTCGTAGCGACAGAGTTCGATCGCCGTGTCGATGACCTCGTGCAAGACCTGGGGGTCAAAGGTGAAACGCGACAGGATGCCGAGGCTGCCCTCCGCCGCCTCGTAGAGCAGCATGTTGGGCGCGGCCGGATCGCCGATGGCAATCACGCCGATCTCGTTGGATTCGACCTGGAAACGCAACTCGACCGCACGCTTCAGCGCATACTGGAGCGTGACGACGCCCTCCACGGTCAGGCCAAGCGGCTGCAATGGCTCGATGTAGAGCGCATCGGCGACGTTTGAGGTCCACAGTTTCACGGGCTGGAACGGCTCGCTGATCTGGCTGTCCGGCCCCGGCATCGAACTGCGCCAGTCGCCGGAGACCATGCCGATGGGAAACCCCTTCATCTCCTGCGTGCGCCACTTGTAGTTGACGTGGACCAGCCGCGCCGCCGGGATGTAGCGCAAGTTCAGTAGCGCGTGCTCGTCGGTGTGGACAATCGCCCGGTGTACGCTTTCCATCTGGCCGCCGTCCACCGAGAAATAGGTCTCGATCTCATAGCCGCGCGAAACGCGCTCCTCCTCCTCGCAAGAAATCCTGTCCACCTCGTCGGCGCGCGATTCGGCCATCTCCAGCAGATGCGACAGATGGTCGACATTGGCGTTGTCGCCTAGATTGAGGCCGGTGAATGGGCAAAGTTCCAGGCTGCTCTGCTCCGCCGCCAGGAAATAGCCGGCGCGTTTGCTGATCTTCGCATCGGTCAGCGATGATTCTGTATCCTGCACGACAAGCTGCGAAACCCGGTACTTGCGCCCGTTGTGGTAGATGATGTTCTGCGGCCCAAACTCGCGCAGCGCAATCGCACGCGGGCGCGAGATGAACTCGCCCGCGCTGTCGCCGGTCGGCAGGAAAATGCGCAGCGGCAGCCGCGTGAAGTTGTAGCCGGGCAGAAAGCCCTCAGAGGCCAGATAGCGGTAGGGATAGAACTCGGACAGCTCGAGCGAGCGCCCCGAAATCAGGTTGCGCAGCAAATCCAACTGTCGCGTGGCCTGATCCTGGTTGCGCTTGTATTTGCGGTAGTCGTCACTGCCCAGGCTGAGCGTACCGCTCTCGATGCGCTGCGTGGCGCGCGTCAGAATCGTACGCGCCGACCGATAGAGCCGCCGCCACCGGTTGAGGGCGGCATCCAGGTGGTTGGCCAGACTGGATAGATTCTGGTCGATCCATTGGTCGGTGTACCAGAGGGTGCCCTCACGCTCCAACTGCGGCGCAAAGTCGTGGATCGTGCGCTTGAAGATCCTCTTCAGCGCATGATACTGCGTGGGTGCCAGTCCGAGACCCGCCCGCACCTCTGCGCGCAACGCCAGCTTGTCGTGATCATCCTCGACAAAGTGCATAATCGACGGCTTGTCGCCGTCACGCGCCTCGAGACCGGGCATTCCGATCTCCGAAATCGCCAGCGCATTGAGATGCGTAGTGAGCAATTCCTTGTTGCACAGATCAAGGCGTGGCGGCTGCACAATGCCCGCCACCAGGTCGCGCTGATTCTGGAAATAGTGACGGTCGTGCGGAGAATAGCTGGAGCAGTAGGTGAAGATCAGCGCGCCTTGCCCGCTGCGTCCGGCGCGCCCAGAGCGCTGGACATAGTTCGACGGATTGGGCGGCGCGTTGCGCATATGCACGACGCTCAGCCCGCCAATATCGATGCCCAGTTCCATTGTCGGCGAGCAGAAGAGCGCGCTGAGCGATTCGCTGTGGATGCGCTGCTCGTCAAGCACGTGCCTGGCCTCATCCAGATACCAGTCGGCGCGGAAACGATCTTCCCGGTCGCGGCGATCATCGGCGCCGAGTTGACCGGTGTGGTCGCCAGCCTGCATCCGTTTGATGCAACTGAAATCGCGCTGGTAGATGGCCTGGAAGAAACGGTTGGGCTGCAGCGTCTGGCTCTTGTAGGCGCGCCGCTTGATGAGGTCGGCTTTCACCGTCTTGCCGTCCCCCAGCTGCCAGACGATGCGATCCAGGCGCAGCTTATAGACTGGTATCTCTGCGTTCTGTTCGGTGCGCGCCGTGGTGGAGACCAGGTAGTCAGACCCTTCGAGTTTGGCCATGAGCGTCAGCACGAAGTTCCGATAACCGTCCTTTTTCAGGTCAACCTGCCGGTCATATTGGCGTACAAACTGCTTTAGATACTTGCCGAGTGCGCTGGTCGGTCCCATGCTTACCGAGGCGAGCCTGGCCCGTTTGCTCAGCGGGTCAAGACGCACGACATAGGGGTCGCGCAGTTCCTCGCGCGGGTCGAGCGACCAGGGCGACCGCAGCATCTCGCGGAAGATCTTTTCGTTCTCCTTGATCCGCGCCTGCGTCAGGTAGTTCTCGCTGTAGATGGCATACTCCAGCCGGAAGAAGTCGAGAATATTCGTGATAAACTCCCGACGCTCGCTGGGCGACATCCGGTCGAGCACCGGCATGTCGTGCCAGATCTCATCGGCAGCGGCGATCTCATCGAGATCCGCGTACTCAATCGTGAGCAACGCACATTGTTCCAGATTTGGCAGCACGATTCGCCAACTGCGCCGCAAGTCGGCGATTGCCCGATAGAAGAGAAACTCCTGAAACGTTTGCTCGTATCTGCGGCGCAGCGGGCCAAATGTCCCTTCCTCTTTGCGGTTGGCGAATTCTTGGAAGGGCAGGTCAAGCGCCTTGAAGATGGCCTGGCCGATGTTCGCAAAGGTGAGCCGGTTGTCCGGCGCGGCTTGCAGCGCCTTGTGAATGGCGGCGCGCAGGTGGACAACCTGGATGAAGTCGTTGAAGTGGCCAGCCTGCAGCGCGGCGTCCTGGCGGTTATCGGTGAAGCTCAGCAGCTTCTGGTCTTTGGGGGGATACCCTGCCGCGCTGAGTTGGTTGATGACGGAAAAGGCGGTGATCGTCGTGGACGTGCTGCGCCCTTCGCTGCCCAGCTTCGTGAGCTTGGCGCCCTCACTCGTCTTCGTGTCGAAAAAGACGCCGCCGGTCGGGTCAAAGAGCAGGGGCGCCTTCATGAACCAGCCCCACCACGCCAATGGTTCGGTTTCGGAGCATCTGCCTGATTCGTCAAAAAAGAGTTTGACGGGGAAATAGGGCCGCCGCTCTGCGGTCGGCACCAGACCCGTCCTGGTCACACGCAGCCAGCTTTCGGGCAGGTAGTCCATGTCTTCATCGGGGTCCCACACCTCGTCACCGATGATGAGGTAGCCGTCGGTCGTCGCGGCCTCATCGCTGTCATCGTCGCCGCTAGAGCGGAACTCGCGCGGCTCCAGGTGGTCGCCTTTGCGAGACACGCATAGAAACGCGTGCCCGCTGGCGCGACTGAACAAGTTCGGGAAGATCGGCTTCTTCTCCACTTCGTCCTGCTTGAAGACCCCAGGCTCCAGCGTGATAAAGCGATCCTCGTCCTGGTCCAGCGTGGTGTAGACGGAGCCGGTCTGCGAGATGAATTGGTGCAGTTTGAAGGGCAGCACAGTGTAGCGCTGGCCACCATCCTGCATCCGCTTGTTGACCAGGCTGATCCACTGCAGCATGTCGGCAAGGAAGCTCCGGCAGAGATCAAACCCCAATCCAGCGTCGTGCGCCAGCGCCTCGACAATTTCACCGATGCGTTGTGGTTTGCGGCGCGCCAGTTCACCGTCGCGTTCCTCCAGCGCGACCTGATTTTCGAGCCAGATCGCCGCTGGATGTGCCCGCAGCGCATCCAGTGCGTCGTCAAGATTCACGCCCGCGTGGATTGCCGTTGCCAGTTCCGGGCCGGTCGGCATCTGTTGATTGAACGCCAGCGAGCGTGTGAGCTTTTCTGGCACGATCTGGGTGGGCGCAAAATGCCGGCCAAAGAGCGTCGTTGCCACCTCTGCCACCTGCTGGCGCTGTGATTCGGCGCTGCCGGTCGAGGTCATCGTGGCAGATGTGCCGATGCAGACAATTTTCTGAGCACAGCGAGCGCTCATGCGGCGGATGAGCATCGCCACGTCGGCGCCCTGCCGCCCGCGGTACGTGTGCAGTTCATCGAAGACCAAAAAGCGCAGGTTGGCGTAGATGGCATCACGGATCGGCCGCTCACGCAGACGCGTCAACAGCAATTCCAACATCATGTAGTTGGTCAGCAACACCTGCGGGGGGCGCTCGCGCATCTTCTGGCGGGCTTCCTCCTTCTCTTGACCGGTGTACTGGCCAAAGGTGATGGGAAAAGCCTTCCCCGTGGTGTTCTCGTAGTTCTCTCTGTAGCGGTTGAACTCTTCGGTCTGCGAATTGATGAGGGCGTTCATCGGATAGACGACGACTGCGGTCACGCCTGCGGCGGTGGGCTGAGAGAGCAGGTGGTCGAAAATCGTGCCGATATAGGTGACGGACTTGCCCGAGCCGGTGCCCGAGGTGACGACAAAATCCTTGCCTGCCGTGCCAAGACGGAGCGCTTCCACCTGATGGTGATAGAGAGAGTATCCCTTGAACACATCGGCAATTGCCGGATGCAAGAGACCCGCATCCGCCACGTCTTTGACCTTGCCGACAATCTCAAATGCTGGATTGAACTGCAGAAGCGGCTCGGGCCAGAGCTTGCCCCGGTTGAGCTCGCCCTCCACTGTCTCTTTGATGGCAGGGTCAGCGATATTCAGAAAACTGCGAATGTACGCTGAGTAATCCGTGACGATACGGGAATGAGCGTCAAATACGTTCATGGCGTCTCATCAAATTCCGATCATGGGGAGGCATGCGGATTGCCCTTCACTTGGCATTACCACTCAATTTTCAGGTATTGTCTGACATCGTTCAGAATCGCACACTCGATTCGATCCCAGCTGCACGGCGTTCACACTGTGGCCAAGAGAGCCACCTGACCGGGACACAAAAATTTGGGATAGTATATCACAGATAGCGGCGGCAAAACCAGACTGGGAAACTGGAAAGGGGCTACTTCACGATGGGGGCAGGTTTTTGGCAGCGTCCCCCATCTGGTCAAAGCGTCCGCTAAGGACGGTGGCACGAACTGGCAGCAGGTTTTCGGCGCCTTGCCGGGACCAGCGCATGCCAGGACCGCAGAAGCGAGCCTTGAACTGCTTTGCGCCGCTTTCGACCATACCCCTGCCGATGGGCCATTCTTCTTCGCGCATTTCGAGGTAGTGCATACGCTGATGGTGGGTACGAAAATCGCCTGCCGCCGTGTTGCGTTGCTCTGCGTTGACAGCCCCTTTGCGTGCGGTCTTCTCCAATTCGTCGGCAATCTTGTCGGCGTGCCCCTGATACAGAAGGGGTTCACGGCTTTTCAGCCAACGCGTGCAGGCTGCCGCGCTCCGCAATTTCATCAAGCAGTTGCTGAGTGTAAAGCACCTCACCCGTTTGCGAGTCCACGTCAAGCGTGCCAACCTGGCCCACCGGGCCAACTGTTGGCAGGCCCAGCCAAACCGGGACACGCCAGACCAG
>JAGWXN010000507.1 GCA_018969885.1 Betaproteobacteria bacterium
TATGGAGGAGCCCAAGAAAATCTTCCCAGCCTCGCGGATCCTTAGTTTTGAAAATGGCACGCTGTGGCGCCTCTTCAATGGCTTCGAGAGCCTCGCGCGTACCGCGTCGTGCAATGTCATCAGCCAGTGCTCGCGCGCCCGCCAGCCACCGCTCACGGTCGGTGGTACCGGCCCCGGCACCGATCACCACCAGACCCATCACGCGCTCCGGGTGTGCAATCGCAAAATTAAGTGCAACGTTGCCGCCGGTGGCCTGGCCCACGACATGCGCCCGCTCGATGCCTAGCGAGTTGAGAAGTGAGGTCAGGTCGTCAATGAGATGCCGATGGAGCCAGCTCTGGTCATCCAGCGGCACCGATGACGGCGGATAGCCGCGCCCGTTGTAGGCGATGGCGCGATAGCGCCGCCCGAAATAACGCAGCTGCGCTTCCCAGGCTCGCGCATCGCTCGCGTATTCATGACAGAACACCACCGGCCGACCCGACCCCACACTTTCATAGTGGAGTCGGATCCCGTTCGCATCGACGTGGGGCATCGGCCGGTCAGCGCTGCGCGTCAGCGACTTCTTTCAACAGATCGGCGCCCACCATGGTGGAGAAGAACTTATGAACGCCGGCCACTGCATTTTCAAACGGGGGACGCTCGGGGCGGATCAGCTTGACGCCGTTCTTTTCCATGAGCGCGATCGCGTCCTCATTGGCCTTGGCTGCGCCAGCGCGCATGGTTTCACCCGCAGCACGCGATGCTTTGAGCACCACATCCTGATGCGCTGGCGACAGCGACTGGAACTTCTTCAGGTTCATCACGTAGACGGTGGCCGTGAAAATATGGTCGGTGATCGCCAGGCTCTTGGCCACTTCAAAAAGCTTCGAGTCGGCCATGCCGTGGTAATTGGTGTCCACGCCGTCGATGGTGCGCTGCTGAAGCGCGGTGTACACCTCGGGCCATGCCATCGGAACCGGGTTGCCTCCAAAGGCCTGCACGGTCCGGACATAGAGCGCGTTCTCGATCACGCGGATCTTCTTGCCTTTCATGTTGGCCGGCTGGTTGATGTCGGTGCCGTTCATGAGAAAGCCACGGAAGTCCCAGACGCCCCAGGACAGGCCCTTGATGCCCTTCGCGTCAAGCGTACCGAGAATGCGGGTGCCGGTTGGGCCAGTGAGGACCTTCCAGGCCGATTCGCGATCTTTCCAGATGTACGGCAACTCGGTGATGCTGAACGTGGGTTCGATCGCCGCGACAATGCCCGATCCGTTCATGGCGATGTCGAGCGTGCCCAGGCGCACCTGCGAAAGCATCTCGAGTTCGCCGCCCAGCTGCCCGTTGGGAAAGAGCTCGATTTCAATTTCGCCGTTGGAGAGCTGGCGCGCGGCATCGGCGAACGCCTTGCCGCCTTGGCCCGCGATAGCAGTGGCCGATGTGACATGCCCCAGGCGGAGCTTGACCTTGGCCTGCGCATGGGCCTGAACCGAAAACGCACCGAGCGCGGCCGACAACAGGCCGGCCACTAACCATCTGGACTGAAGCATGGAAATCCTCCGATAGGGATTGTTGTAAATCGATTCGTCGACCGATCACTATTCGGTCACGGTGCCCCACGGTACGCGACGATCTTTTGACGCGTCAAGCGCGGGGGTGAAATTCCGCCGCGCGGCATCCGCCGCATCGCGCTGTGCCGATTGCCGGCCCCCGCGTGTACAGGGCTTTGCGTTTGAAGTAAGGTTCCCGTCTGTACCTGAATCGAAAAGTTCCCATGACACGCGAACCGCATCGCTTGACCGCCATCGAAGCAGCGGCCCAGATCGCCGCTGGCAACCTGAGCGCTGAAACCCTTGTGCGAAGCTGTCTTGAACGTATTCAGCATCGGGATCCCCAGGTGCACGCTTGGGTCCAGCTCGATCCCGAGGCCGCGATCGCGAGCGCGAAACGCGCCGATGCCTCGCCCCGCGCCGGCCTGCTCCACGGCATACCGGTTGGCTTCAAGGACGTGATTGATACGGCCGATCAGCCGACTGCGTACGGATCGCGCATCT
>JAGWXN010000508.1 GCA_018969885.1 Betaproteobacteria bacterium
ATCCTTAACCATGTTGTAGTACGAGAGCGGTACCGTTGCAGAAATGCTGGGCGACACGTTCATGTGGCTCGCAAGCAGATCACGCGCTTTGGGATCGTTGTTACCGTCATTAAGCGCTTTGGCCCAGGCACGCGCCAGGCGCTCGGCCACCTGCGGCCGCTCCTTCAGGAACTTGACGCTCATCACGCCCCCGGCCAGCACGGCGCAGGCGTCGCTGCGTCCCAGCATGTATTTGGCGATCAGACCGACATCCAGGCGACGCGCGAGCCCTTGCGCCACCATCATGCTGGTGACGGGCTCGAGCGTGTAACCGGCATCAAACTGCCCGCCCTTGATTGCGCCGATGTGAACCGACATTTGCTGTTCCTGCATGGAGTAGTCTTTTTCATCCAGACCGACCGCCTTCAGCACCCCTTTGGCCACAAACAGATTGCCGGGACCAGGTGCCGAGAAGATACGTTTGCCTTTCAGCTCTTCAAGCTTGGTGATCTTGCTGTCCGGTGGCACCACGTAGGACTCGACCTGGTACTTCGCGTTCTGGCAGTTGATTGAAAAGTACTGCAGTGTGTTCGGGCGAATGGCGTTGATGTTGACGCCCTCGACTGACAACAGGTTTGAGGCAGTCTCAAGATCGCCCTTCACCAGCCCCTGCACGATCAGTTGATGGTTGGCAAGGGGAATACCCTCTACCTCGAGGTTCTCGGCAGCGAAATAGCCCCGCTCGCGAGCAATGAAGTAGGGCATGGCCGACGAGGCGATGAACAACCCCATCGTGACCTTGTCACGGGTTTGCGCATCGGCGGCGCTTGGCGTGAGCGATGAGCCGGCGGTGATCGCGAGGCCAATGGCCAGCGCGGTGAGCTTGCGGGACGTGGCAAACATGGATGGAATCCTCCGATGTCAGGTGAACGAAAACTTGCAGCCGCGCACACTCGCACGACGGTCCGTGCTCGGTCAAGAACTTCATGCATCAACCCGAAATTGCAGCAGGGTCTTTTGCCAAGTGAACCACCCGAGTCTACACTCGAGATCGAGCGGTTTGAGATACGCGAAGCAATTCATGGGCCGGTTCATTCTGGCTGGAATTCTGCTTAGCGTATACCGATTGGCGTTCGTTTATGGGGCTGATGCACCGCAAACGGACGCAAACCGTACCCGCCTCCGTCTCGACTGGCGCACATTGCACCAGTCGGGCGCAAACTGTTCCGGTTTTATTGCAGCGTTGTTCAGACATTGGAGTCCGGCATGCATCCAGAGGGAATCGGCGCGTCAGTCCTGCGCCGCGAAGATCGGCGCTTTCTTACCGGCCGCGGCCAGTACGTCTCGGACCTGTCGTTCCACGACGAGCTGCACTGCGCGTTCGTGCGCTCACCGCACGCGCATGCAAACATTCGCTCAATCGACACCACCGAAGCGCTGGCTTGCCCCGGCGTCGTAGCGGTCTACACCGGCGCAGAGATGGAGGCCGATCGGGTCGGCACCATGATCCCGCTCTGGCGGATTCCCGGCGTAGGCGGCAGCGTCATGAAAGAGCCGCCCCGATGGGGTCTCTCCCGCGGCACGGCCCGTCATGTGGGTGAGGCAGTGGCCGTGGTGGTGGCGGCCACCCGCAATCAGGCGCTGGACGCTGCCGAAAAGGTCGCGATCGACTGGGAACCGCTTCAGGCGGTCGCCGATGTTCGCGATGCCGCAGCACCGGGCGCAGTCCAGTTACATCCCGAAGCGCCGGGCAATGTGTGCGTGCAGTTCGAGCGCGGCACGCGGGCGCCGGTGGACGAAGCCTTTGCCCGAGCCGCTCACACGGTAGCGGTCGATATCGTCAACCATCGAATCATCTGTGCCGCCATGGAGCCGCGAGCGGTCATCGCTCAGGCCTCGGCCACCCGCGGGCTGGACGGTCATGCCGTCACCATCTGGACGGCCAGCCAGGTCCCGCACCACATCCGCAAGTTCGTGGCCGAACAGCTCGATCTCCCTGAAAACGCGGTCCGCGTGATCGCGCCCGACGTGGGCGGCGGCTTCGGC
>JAGWXN010000509.1 GCA_018969885.1 Betaproteobacteria bacterium
CGACCTTCGCGACGCAGTCGACGCGGCGGCAGCGCTTTGCCGCACGCTTGGCATCGCGATTCCCGTCGGTAAAGATTCGCTTTCCATGCGCACGGTCTGGAACGACCCCCAGACTGGTGAGGAGCGGCGCGTGAGTGCACCGGTGTCTCTCGTCGTGACCGCGTTTGCGCCGGTTGCCGACGCTCGCCGGGCGCTGACCCCTCAATTGGCCGCGGAGCCCGGTAGCGTCCTGATCCTCATCGATCTGGGTGGGGGCCGGCAGCGGATGGGCGGTTCTGTGCTTGCGCAGGCCACCCAGCAACTTGGACAGGACTGTCCGGATCTCGATGACCCAGATAGTCTCGCCCGGTTCGTGGCGGTCATCGATCAACTGGGTAACGAGGGCCGGATTCTCGCGTATCACGACCGGTCCGACGGCGGCCTCTTTGTCACCTTGTGTGAGATGGCGTTTGCGGGTCGATGCGGTCTTGCGCTCAACCTCGACCTGCTCACCATTGATCCCTTCTCTGCGGACTGGGGCGACTTCAAAATTCGGCCTGAACAGGTTGCGGTTCAGCGCAATGAACTCACGCTCAAAGCCCTGTTTAACGAAGAGTTGGGTGCGGTCATTCAGGTGCGCGCGGCCGATCGCGATACGGTGATGGGGGTGCTTCGATCTGCGGGGTTATCCCGTCATGCGCATGTCATCGGCAAAGTCTCGGGTGGTGACGCGCTCGAGTTTCACCGCGATGGCCGGTGCATCTGGAGCGAATCGCGCGCCGCACTTCAAAGAATCTGGAGCGAGACCAGCTACCGAATTGCATCTCGACGTGATGACCCGGAGTGCGCACTCGAAGAATTTGACCGAGCGGGTGACACGGCGCGCTCAGGCCTGTCTTTGGCGCTCACCTTCAACCCGGCGGAAGATCCCGCGGCGCCCTTTGTTGCAACGGGTGCCCGACCGCGTCTTGCCGTGCTGCGAGAGCAGGGCGTCAATAGTCATGTGGAGATGGCGGCGGCCTTTGATCGCGCCGGGTTCGATGCGCTGGATGTGCACATGACCGATTTAATTGCCGGTCGGGTCAGCCTTTCGGCGTTCAACGCGCTGGTCGCCTGCGGCGGATTTTCGTATGGAGATGTGCTCGGTGCGGGTAGCGGCTGGGCTCGGAGCATTCTCTTTAACGAGGCTGTACTCGCCGAGTTCCGAGCCTTTTTCGAACGGGGGAGCACGGTATCGCTAGGTGTATGCAACGGCTGCCAGATGATGGCGCAACTTAAATCCATCATTCCCGGTGCCGCGGCCTGGCCCAGGTTTTTGCGTAATCGTTCTGAGCAGTTTGAGGCGAGATTCTCGATGGTTGAGGTGCTGGCTTCGCCCTCGGTTCTGTTTGCAGACATGGCCGGGAGCCGAGCGCCCATCGTGGTGTCACACGGCGAGGGGAGGGCGGTGTTTGACGCTGAGAGCGATGCCCGAACCGCGCTCGCTTCGCTTCGCTTTGTCGACGATGATGGGACGGCAGCTACCCGCTATCCGGCTAACCCCAATGGCTCGCCGGGCGGGCTCACCGCGTTCACATCGGTGGACGGGCGTTCAACGATCATGATGCCGCACCCCGAACGGGTATTTCGCTCGGTGCAGATGAGTTGGCGCCCGGACAGTCTCGGCGAAGACTCTCCCTGGATGCGCCTGTTCAGGAACGCAAGGGTGTGGTTGAAATAACTGGAGCTTCGCCGAATGTCAGAGCCAACAATCGTCAAACAAACGGACGCCCTGCTTGCTTTGGCGGGCTTTCCTGCCGCCACCGTCTATGAAGCGCTTGGCAAGCGCGGCGGCATGTCGCCCGATGTGAGGCCGATGATTCGGCGGCCGCGGCTGTTTGGTCCTGCCTACACGGTTCGAACGCTAGGGTGCGAAAGCGCGGCTGTGCTCCACGGCATCGAGCAAGCGCCCCAGGGCTCGGTGTTGGTGGTTGATACAGGGGGCAGCGGCGCATCCGCAATCTGGGGGGGAAGCTCGACCCTTGCAGCGGTCACCCGTGGGCTG
>JAGWXN010000510.1 GCA_018969885.1 Betaproteobacteria bacterium
CGCCGTGGCGGCGGATGCCGGCTATCGCAATTCGCTGGCCAACATGCAGTTCGAAGTTTTCCACCAGCAGCAAGCTGAATTCCGCTCCTTCATCCTGAAGGAACTGGACGCCTGGAGCACATTCTTCCGAACGAGCAAGCTGGATCTTTCCAAGTAAGCGGGCCGCCTCACGCCACAAGCAAGCCCGATGAAGATCAGCTCCCGCCACATCGAAGTCTTTCGCGCAGTCATGTTGTCGCGTTCGGTCACGCGCGCGGCGGGTGAACTGCGAACCTCGCAGCCGACGGCTTCCCGCTTTCTCAGCGAACTTGAGCGCGCTAGCGGTTTCAGTCTCTTCCTGCGCGAAGGCGGCCGGCTGACTCCGACGCCGGAAGCGCTGGCGTTGTTCCAGGAGGTGACGCGCAGTTTTCTGGGCATGGAGCATGTGCAAGCTGCAATCCGTGGCATTGCGAGCTTCGATTCGGAGCGGCTGCGCATCTCGTCCATTCCGAGCATGAGTCTCGGCCCCTTACCGCGTGCGGTGCGTGCGTTTCTCGACCGCTATCAGGCGGCCGGGGTATCCCTCGATGTGCACGCCATGAATGAGGTCATCGCCCGGATAACCAGCCGCCAATCCGACATTGGATTCACGGCCTATCCCACCGACCAGGCGGGTATTCGTTCCGATTACCTGATGAGTGTGGCCGGGGTGTGCGTCATGCCCGAAGGCCATGCGTTGGCGAACCAGGGGGAAGTGAACGTCCTCGCCCTGCACAACATGCCCTTCATATCACTGGAAGGTCAGTCGCGTGAGCGCATCGACAAGATGTTCGAACAGCACGGCGTCAAACGCAAGCTGGCCGTCGAGACCCAAACCGGCTCGGTCGCAGCCAGTCTGGTGCGCCAGGGCGTTGGCCTCGTTGTGCTCGACCCGTTCACTGCCCACGCCATGGGCAAGGCTGGCCTGGTGATTCGACCCTTCGCTCCGCGCCTCGAGTTCAACTTCTATGCGCTGATGCGATCCGGCGAGGAGCCGCCGCGCATCGTCAGCGAGTTCCTCAATGTGCTCCGTGAGGAAATCAAAGTCATCCAGGGCGAAGACCTTGCTTTAGTCGAGCACCCGCCGTCCGCGCAGGCTGACAGGTCATGACGCTCCTGTTCGCTTCCTGCCGCTGCATGTTCCTTTCGCGAATCGCAACCTTATGAAAAGCATCAACATTGTCATCAGCATGGATGTTGAACCCATCCGTCCGCCGGGCCGATCCGGGCCGGCCACGAGCGGCCCCGACAGCTATGAAGACAGCGCGCGCTTCATCGCCGGCTATCAGGCGATCGCTGCCGAGTTCGGCTTTCCGGTGAGTTATTTCGTCCATCCGGAAGCCGCGGTGGCCCATCCTGCTTTGCTGCTCGATCTCGAAAGACAGGGCGCTACGCTGGGCTTGCATATCCATCCCTATAAGTGGGATCCGGTGCGCTATCGAGCCCACTTCGGCGAGCTCTCGGCGCAGGAGCAGATCGCCATTGTTTCCGAGGGAGCGGCAGTCTGGAAGCTTGCGCTGGGCAAGGAACCGCGCTATTTCCGCCCTGGGACTTTCTCGGCAAACGACAACACCTTCCAGGTGCTGGCCCAACTCGGCTTCATCGGCGGATCCTGTTCGTGCCCGGGGCGGGTTTTTCCCGAACTGTACGCAGTCTGGGCTGGCGCGCCGGCGGATCCGCATCGCGCCCATCCCGTCTTCCGCAACATGCCGGGAACTCTGGACTTCGCCAATCTGCCCTTGTCTGTTGATCTGTCGACTGTCCGAGAAGGGCAGAGCAACAGCCAACTCTGGGACCTGCGGCCCGATTACCTGAAGGCCGATTACGAGCGCATTGCCACCAATATCGTTTCGCAGGTGGTGCAGCGCAATCCTGCAGTGCCGATGGTGATGATCGTCTCGCACAACGATAACGACTATTCCGATCCCGACCACCGGGTGACCAGGAACTTGCGCCGATCGATCACCGAGCTGATTTCGGCCTGCGAGCGCGCCGGATTGCAGC
>JAGWXN010000067.1 GCA_018969885.1 Betaproteobacteria bacterium
CGCCAGATCGATGGCCTTGAACTCGCTGTCGACCGCGTCGCCGGCCGAAGCGGCGGCTCCATCTACCTGCTCGAGGAAGATTCGATTGACGTGGGTCATGCGGCGGTCGCCTCCGACACCGCAACCGACGCGCCCGAGGGCGAGGGCCTGATCGCGCTCGATGCGATCGCGGTCGATATCGAGGCCCTGGGCGATGAGGCACGGATGGGCCTCACAGGCCCACTCGATGCAGGTCCGCAGGGCTCGGTGAGCCTGCGCGCGAAGGGTGCCGACAGCACGCTACAGATCGATGCGCAGATCCGTGCGCTCGGCGGCCACATTCTGGTGGAAGCCGCCAAGCAGGTGGGCGCGCGGAGCGGCCTCGCGTTCTTCAACGGTGGCGACCTGGTGATTCGCGCGGCGAACGGTCTCGCCTTTGGCACCTGGGACGGCGGAAAATGGATCAGCGCTCAGTCCGCCGTCTCGATCGATGAGTTGGGCGAGGGGCTCGCGGCCGCGATCGAAGCGGCGACCGACGGCCTTTATGGCGCGAGCTATGCCGACGGTGTGATCACGCTCGCCTCGGGCGCGGGCGATCTTGCCGTGACGATGCGTCGCGACGCGCTACGCCTTGACGGTAAAGAGGTCGAGGTGAGCGAGGCCGATGAAGCGGCCGATACCCCTCGCACGCTTGATCTCAACGGGCTTGGCGTGATGCCCTTGGCCGGCCGTTACGTGATCGGAATTGGCGCGCAGCAGTTCGCGTTTGTCGCGGGCCCGGTCACCCTGGGCCGGGCGGTGTCGCCGGGCCTCATCCGGATCGAGGGCAATCAGACGCTCAACGCCGGGCAGGCGCTTCGTCTGGGCATCGCCGGACCCGAGTCATTCGACCGGCTTGAAGTGACCGGTAGGCTCACCGTGGCGGGCACGCTCGATCTGGTCTATGCCGAGATCGACGACGGCACCGGTGCACTCGCGCCCTTTGTTCCTTCACTGGGCGACGTGTTCGAGGGCCTGATCACTGCGGAGTCGATCGTAGGCAGCTTCAGTGCCGCAGCCGGCCTCTTCGGCTATGACAACGGCGACACCGTTCTGCAGATTAATCAGGATGCGGGCGGTGTGAACCTGGAAGTGATCGAGCGTCCGCTTGCCGGCCAACTGGGCATCGCCGCGCACTCGAAGGCTGATGCCGATGTGCTTGGCATGTTCTTTAACGCGGACTACTTCGGTAATGCCCGCGACTACCTCGCGGGCGCCACGCTTACCGCAGCCGAGTTCGTCACGGTCGATGGCCGCTTCCGCCTGCGAAGCGAAGCCACCACCGTCACGCTGTCGGACAAGTCGGTGGCCGATGTGCAGCGCTGGACGCTGGGCGGAAGCGAGCTTTACGGCTTTGTCGGCTTGAACGGCCCCTATCGACTCGATACCGATCATGACCTGAACCTTGAAGAAGAGGCAGTCAATCCGTATGCGGTGGGCTTCGAGGTGGAAGGCATTGATGTTGCCTTCGTGCTGCACCTGGAGAATCTGGACGAACCTGCTGCGGGTGCGGAACCTGGCGTCATCGATCCGCGCGGCTGGTTGAGCGTGAGTGGCACGGCCCGCCGCGCCACCGAGTTCGGGCTCGATGTCATCAGCATGAATGCGGATGATTTGAAGCTCGAACTCAACCTGGGCTCCGACAACCGTACGGTGGTGGACTTTGGCGGCCCGGCGGCACCGTTACCCGGCTCAGCGGCTACGCCGACCACGCCGACCACGCCGACCACGCCAGCACCGGCCACCGGCCCCGCGCCGCTCACTGTCTTCACAGGCGGTCTCACCGCAGAGGGCGACGATGAATCGATCACGCTCGACTTTTCCGGCAAGCGCGGCACCCTGATCCGCGCCTCGGGCAACCTCACTATTCAGGTCGCCGACTTCTTCTACGTGACCGGCTCGCTGGGTTTCGAGAAGTCCACCCAGGACCTGGTGCTTGCTGATGGCACCGAGGTGCGGGTCGACACGCTGATGTTTGGCGGCCAGGACCTCTACGCGTTCGCAGGCGTCGACGGCCCCTACTGGCAGGACACCGACGGTGACGGCCGCATCACAAATACCGACGAACCCGAGAGCGATTCGCTCGGTCTTGCGATCGGCAATGCGCAGTTTGGTCTGGTGATCGGCAGCGCGTCGCCTGAACAGTCCGATATTGCCGGCATGAACTGGGTCACCGCGAAGGCTGCGGCCGACTCGGTGGAACTGGTTGGCGTGGCGGGCCTCACGCTCGCCGCGCGCGACCTTGCGCTCGACATCAACCTGGTCAGCGGCGTGGCCGCCGGGTTCGACGCCGACCGGAAGGTCATTGATTACACCGCGGAAGGCTTCGAGCTCGAGGTGGTGACCGGTACCGGCAAGTCGCTCGCGATGGATGCACCGGGCGAGAAGGGCCAGCTGGTGCGCGCCTCCGGCGCGGTGGACCTCTCGATTGGCGGCTTTGTGGAACTGGGCGGCTCGCTTGCGTTCGAGCGCGCGCGTCAGGTGGTCACGCTCACCGATGGCACCCAGGTTCAGACCGAGATGATCACCATCGGCGGCACAGACCTCGACGGTTTCGTCGGCATTGGCCCCTATGGCGACGATGCTGATGGCGATGGCGTATTCGAAAAGAGCGAGATCAATCCCGATGCGCGGGGCTTTGGCGTGCGCGACGTCGAGTTTGGCGTAGCGCTCTTCAAGGGTCAGGGTGCGTACGCGGATTCACGCTGGGTAACGGCCACCGGCGTGGTCGGTGGCGTGGATGTGATGCTCGGTCTTCCGGAAAGTCTGCGCTTTGACATTCATTCGCTTGGCCTGTCAGCGAACCTGGTGAGCCATGAAGCGCCGGTGCTGAGCGGGCCGGCGGTGTCGCTGCCGCCTGCGCTCAAGCTCGACGCCACGACAGGCGCGATCGACTTCGCGATCGGAAGCTTTGCAGGCAGCACGCCCGATGAGGTGGTGACGCTCACCCTCAAGCCCTCTGCCGGCACGCTCACCCTCGCAGGCTCGGATCTGCCGCTGTCGCGCACTGCAACCGACACGCTCACGCAGACCGCAAGCTTTGCGCTCACCGGCAATTTCGCGGTGGGCGATGTGATTCGGATCGAGGGCATTGCAGAATCGGCTGCGGGCGACGGCGAAGAGGGCGGTGGCGAGCCTCAGGCGTTCGAATACACCGTGACCAACGAGGATCTGCTCGAGCGTGATGCTGAGGGCGAGATCATCGGCGCGGCGCCCGTGACCTTGGCCCTGCGCCAGATCGCGGCGTCGATCCGCGATGCGATCAACAACGCCGAGGATGAATCGGTTCAGTTCATCGCGTCGGCCTGGTATGCCGGTGTGCCGTTTGATGCGCAGGGCAAACCGATTCCGGGTGCCGAGGCGCCAGACCTGGGAACGCTGATCGTGCTCCAGGCGGTCGAGCCGGGTCGGGACAACGGTTTTGCGCTCGCGGTAAGCGTCGAATCCGATGAAGGCGCGGTGCTGCGGCTGGAAGCCGAGCAGACGCTCCCTGAGACCACGACCACCGACAAGCGCGCAAGCGACAACCTGAGCGCAGGCGTGACGCGCCTGGTGCTTACAGGCCCGATCTGGGCAATTGATGACTGGCTTGGTCGGCACGCGCCGCTTCGCTATGCGGCTGCGGCCGGTGCGGGGACCGACGCACGACTCGACGTATCGCTTGCGAGCGGCGCGGCCGAGGCGGTCGCCTACGCGGCCATCACCGCCTCCGAGGGCACGACATCAGAAGACCATCCGATCGATTCGGTGGCAGACGACCGGGCCGACACCTTCTGGCGGATCGAGGAGGGCGAGGGCGCGGGCTTTACCGTCTCGCTTGATCAGGAAACCGTGCTCGACGGTCTGCGGCTCACCTCGGTTTCGAGTGACGAGCTCTGGCAGTTCGATCCCAAGACCTTTGAAGTCTATGGCTCCAACGACGGCGAGGAGTGGGAGAGCGACAGCTGGACGCTGGTGGGCGAGGGCGACACGGGCTTGAGCGATGTCCGCGGCACAACCAGCGAGGCGCGATTTGGCAACGCCATGCCCTATCGCTACTACAAGGTGGTGTTCACCTCGACCAAGGGGAGCTTTGACGGCGACAGCTATCTGCAGCTCGCCGAGGCGCGACTGTTCCAGACGCAGGGTACGCCGTGGAAAGTCGAATCCAGTCTGCATCTGGACGGCGGCCGCGCGCTGCCGGCAGGCTTTACCGCAGGCGGCATCGCGCCCGTGGTCGAGGCCATGACGGGCAAGTTCTGGATCAAGGCCAATGCGCCCGCGAATCTCAAGTTCGACAACCTGACGCTGGGTCTTGCAGGCACCGCGGTGGCCAATGCCACCGATGCGCAGAAGACGCTGAGCGTCTCGCTTGAGGTGCCGCTCGATGAAGACGGCCGGCCCATCGGAAGCTTCGAGCTTCGGAACCTTCCGCCACAGAGCGGCGTGCAGATCACCGAGCGTACGGGCCTGGTCAAAGGAAGCGGCCTCACCTTCTCCGGATCGGCCGAGGCAATCGCCACGCTTCTGAAGCGCCCCAACGTGCTGTTCTATACCGGCGCGCTCACCGATGTGGCAGTGAAGGTCACCGCTACCGCGACGGGCGCATCGTTTGCCACCTCGATCGCGCTCGCCGCGAACCAGGTCATCGATTACGCCGATCGCTCCACCTATAACGATGAAGGCGAGGTACTTACCGACGACGACCGCGCGCTCGAAATCGCGACCGGCACCGGACAGTCGCTCAGCTTTGATTTTGACGGCAGCCGCGGGCCGCTCCTGCGCGCCACCGGCGGCGTCGAGCTGCAACTTGGTGGCTTCGTGGCCGCGGGCGGCACGATGGCAATCGAGAAGTCGTCGTCCACGCTCACGCTCGCCGATGGCAGCACCGCGGAAGCCGACATCCTCACGATCGGTGGCGCGAACCTTCATCTCTTTGCCGGCATCAACGGGCCGTATCGCAGTGACACCAACGACGACGGGCTGATCAATCTCGAAGACGAGGTGAACCCGGACGCGCTTGGCGTCTCGGCGGTGGGCGGGGAGTTTGGCCTGGTGCTGGGCTTTGAGCGCACGCTGGGCGAGGCAGGCGAATCGGGTAGCGTGAATCTGAACGCCGGCCGCACCTGGGTGGCGCTCGAAGCGCGCGTGGCCGAAGCCGCGCTGGTGGGTGTGCCCACCATCACGGCAACGGGCCGCGACCTCGAGGTCGCGGTCAATCTGGTTCGCAACATTGCACCGGGCACGCTTGCCAACCAGCAGGTGATTGACTTCTCCGAGTCGCCGTTTACGGTGGCGACCGGTTACCGCAGCACCACCCAGCTCTCGATCGATGGCGCGCGCGGCGAATCGCTTCGCGCCTCGGGTGAGTTTGAACTCGAAGTTGGTGGATTTGTTCAGGCCCGCGGCACGCTCGCACTCGAAAAGTATTCAACCAACGTTCAGCTGGCCGATGGCACGCGCATGACCGCCGACACGCTCTCGGTGGGCGGCAGCAAGCTCAACGCATTCGCCGGGATCGGTGGCGGCTACTTCACCGACAGCAATGGCGACGGTGCGATCGATCAGCTCGATACGCCTAATGCGGACGCACGCGGCTTTGTGCTCCAGGATGCGGAGTTTGCGCTCGCGCTGATGGCGCCCTCCACAGATGCCGAGACGCTTCTGTCGGCCGAGGCTGGTGCGGTCGGCGTGTTTGACTTCGTGCCGGGCAATGATGTGCTTGCCAACCGCATTGCGGAGGGTCCGTCGCTCACCCGTGTGGCGAGTGCGGTCGGGACGCTTATCGCTTCGCCTGGCATCTCGCCTTCGGGCGAGGGCGTCGCCAATCTGACCGATGGCAACGCCGGCACCAAATATCTCAATATGTCGGGCCCGGGATCGGGCTTTATCCTTGCGCTCGCCGAGCCGCAGGCGCTCGATTCGCTCGCGCTCACCACCCGCACCAACGACGACACCTGGCAGTGGGATCCCAAGACCTGGGAGGTCTGGGGCACCAATGTGGCGCCGGGCTGGGCGAATGCCACCAGCTGGACGCGACTTGGTCGCGGCGATACCGGCCTTGGGAACGGGCGTGGCGCCACCAGCGTTGTGGGCTTCGACAACAGCACCTCCTACCAGTACTACAAGGTGGTGTTCCCCACCACCAAGGGTGTGTCGGGTGGCAAGCGGTACATGCACCTGTCCGAGGCGCGGCTCTTCAGTGCGCTTGAGCAGCATGCCGCGCTCACCGACGATGCGGGCGTACGTGCAGGCGGGGTGATCACCACCGCGGCGGGACCGGGCAACTATCTGATGCTCGATCGCGGCGCGAGCGCTGAGCCGCTGGCCGATTACACGGTGATGTTCGATATTCAGTCTCCCGAGGACAGTCGCGCGCTGTGGCGAAGCCTCCTGCAGACGAGCGGCTCCAACGCCGATGATGGCGAGCTCTTCATCCATCGCGAGTCTGATCTCCTTGGCAATGGCGCGGGCGGCGACGGCCTGGGCTATCTCGGTACGCCAGTCGATGAGACCCGCTGGCAGCGCGTGGTGTTCGTAAGCGAAGCGGGTGCGAAGCGTCTTTATATCGACGGCGACCTGGTGGCGAGTGCCACCAGCACCGCGGCCCGCTACACACTGGGCTCGAAGGTGCTGTTCTTTGCCGATGACAACTTCGGTAATGCGCCGCTCAACGTCGGCAAGCTCGCGCTCTGGGAGCGGCCACTCTCAGGCGCCGAGGTGGCGACCCTTGGCACCGCCGAGCGGCTGGGCATGGATGCCTACGCGGGCACGCGCTGGAGTGCGCTGGAAGTGTCGGCTGCGAAGGTGGCGTTCGTGGGCGGCGATCAGCTCTCGATTGCGGCCAACAACCTGCTGGTTGAAGTCAATCAGGTGAGTGGGCTGCCCGAGGGCATGGACAGCCGCACGCGCGTGCTGGATCTGAAGGCAAAGCCCGTCTCAGTGGTGACCGGCACGGGCACCAGCCGCGTGATTGATATTGATGCCGACCGGGGTGAGTTGCTTCGCGCAAGTGGTGAAGTCGAGATTCGGGTTGGTGGGTTCTTCGCCACCGAAGGCTCGCTCGCCTTCGAAAAATCCACCCGCATGCTCACGCTCGATGATGGTTCGCGGCGCGCGCACGACGTGCTCACGGTCGGTGCCAGCGACCTCTCCGCGTTTGCCGGCATTAATGGCGGCGGCAGCGTCACGCCAGGGCCCAATGCGACGGGTTTTGTGCTCGAGGATCTCGAGCTCGCGCTCGTCATCGCGACCGAGCGCGAGTCGGTCCAGCAGGTGCTCGCCGGTCGGATCGAGTGGACCGATGTGGCGATGTCGGGGACGGCCGCTGCTGGCGTGCCCGCGATTCAGGTTGCGGTGGCGGGCGGCGCGGCAGGCCGGGTGTATCTCTCCGATGACCAGGGCTTGAGCTGGCGTGATGCAGGCGCGCCGCGCGGCGATTACCGCGCGGTCTCGATCTCGTCTGACGGCAACATGATCGCCGCGGTGATGGCAAACGGTTTTGTCGTCACGTCGATCGATCGTGGGTTGAGCTGGGGTCTCACCAGCGCAGCCGGCGCGCCCTATACCGATGTGGCGATGCTGTCGCGTGATCGGCTGGTGGTGACCGACACCTTCGAGGCGGTGCGCTTTGACGTGTTCGATGTGTCGGGCCGGTTTGTGCCGGGCGATGTGGTGGGCCTGCGCGTCATGGGACAGTCCACCGAAAGCTTCCAGGTGACGGTGCCTCAGCGCTCGGCCAACAGCGCGCCGCTGTCCCAGTCACAGGTGAATGCCGCGCTGGCCGCAGCGCTTCGTGCGCAGATCAATGCCAAGTCGACCAGCGTGCGGGCGATGGGCGTGGGTTCGCTGGTGATTCTGGAAGCGCGTGAGGGTGCCACGGGCTGGGCCGCGGTCGATCCCTGGACCCTCCAGGGTCAGGTGGATCCGGTGAGCAGGTCCACTTTCTTCGGCTGGAAGGTGGTCAACGAGCCGCGCAGCAATTTTGGTAATTTTGATCGCGTCGCGCTTGGCAATACTGAGTTCGCATTGCTCACCGGACGCTTCGCGATCGGCGATCAGTTGATGGTGACGGGCTTTGCCGAGGAAGCGCTGGTCTACACCGTTACCGCGGGTGACCTGATCGTCCGTGGCACAGGCGGCAAGTTCCAGATCGGCACGCCCGAGCAGGTCCGCGTCAACATCGCGGCCGGCCTTGCGCGCATGCTCGCCGCGCAGCCCACCGCGAGCGCAGTGGTGTCGCAGAGCGGTCCGATGCTCACCTTCACCGGCGAGACCGGCCGGCCGGCAATCCGCATCACGGTGGTCGCGGATATCGACTCGAGCGGCAACCCGCTCGGCTCGGGCGGCGTTGAGCAGGCGAATGCCTCGACCTATCGCGACGCCGTGGGCGCGGTTTCGGTCGGGGATTCGTCGGCGCCTTCAGGCTTCGTCGATACGCTTGCCCCGCGCGCCGATGCGCGCTTCACCGCGATCGATACCTTTGGCGCGGGCACGTCCATGTTCGCCGCGGCGGGGGGTCCGGTCTCTGGGGTATGGCAGAGCGGCGACCCGGGCCTCTTCATTGGCACGATTGAACCCGCGCGCACCGCGCCTGCGGTCGTGCAGTCGATCGCACCGATCAAGGGTGCCTCGCCTCCAGGCGAGGGCGTGGACAGTCTGCTGGACGGCAACTCAGCAACCCGGTACCTGAGCCTCGCCGGTCCTGGCAGTGGCTTTACGCTCACGCTCGACCAGCCCGACGCATTCAATTCGCTCACGCTGGTGTCGCGCACCAACGACGACAACTGGCAGTGGGATCCGAAGTCATTCAAGGTATTCGGATCGAACGATACCGGCGCGGGTAGCGGCGCCTGGCCGTTCGGCACCTGGACCGAGGTGGCAGCGGGCGCGACGGGGCTTGCGAATGCACGCGGCTCGGTCAGCCAGGTTGGCTTTGCCAATAACACCGCCTACCAGCACTACGCGGTGGTGTTCGTCGAGACCAAGGGTTCAGTGGGCGGCAAGAGCTATCTGCAACTTGCTGAAGCGCGGCTCGGTCGAACCGCACCGATGCCGGTGCCCGAGGCGCTCGGCATGACCACCGCAGCCTCGCCCGGCGCATCACCCGCCAATCAGGGCATTGGTAACGTCAATGACCGCAATCCTGCGACCAAATATCTGAATCAGGCGGGTGCGGACAGCGGCTTTACGCTCGCCTTCGATACGCCTGAGGCGTTCAACGCGCTGCGACTGGTCGCCGCCAAGGATGGCCCGGCGCAGTGGGATCCGAAGACCTGGCGCGTGCTGGGCTCGAATGTGAGCGGGAGCTGGACCGACGCGGTCTGGACCGAGCTCGGGTCGGGCGACACGTTCCTTGCCGACGCACGCGGCTCGTCCAGCGTGGTGATGTTCGACAACACCACCGCCTACAAGTACTACGCGGTGGTGTTCCCCGAGGTGAAGGGTGTCTCAGGGGGCAAGAGCTATCTCCAGATTGCCGAGGCGCAGCTCTTCCGCGCGCCGCTCGGTTCACCGGGCGGCTCGCCGGTGGATCAGGCGGTCGACAAGGCCACGGACGGCAATCTTGGCACGCACTATCTGAACTTCGAGGCCAATGGCTCGGGCTATGCGGTCACGCTCGCAGCGCCTGAAGCGCTCGATACGCTCCTTCTCGTGTCCCGGCTGTCGAATCCGCTCTGGCCGTGGGATCCGTCCACCTGGGAGGTCTATGGCTCGGATAGCGCCGAGGCCTTTACCGATGAGGGCTGGGAGTTGCTGGGCGCCGGTGAAACCGGGCTGGCCGACACCCAGGGCTCGTCGCGCCTTCTGAATTTTGCCAATGATGTGGCCTGGCGCAGTTATAAGGTGGTGTTCCCGACGGTGAAGGGCGGCATGCCCGGGCTCGAGGCGATGCAGATCGCCGAGGCGCGGTTGCTCCGCTCGGCGGTGCCCGCGTCGCTCTCGCCGATGGCGGGCGACCAGGTGAACTGGACCGATGTCACGCGTAATGCACCGGCCGATGCGGCCTGGGCGGCGGTGGCGGCCAGCGAAAACGGCACCACGCTCGTCGCAGCGGCCGCGGGCGGACAGATCTGGGTCGCCAATACCGCTCAAGCCGATTGGGCGTGGGTCGCCTCGCAGGCCCCGCGTGCCTGGACCTCGGTTGCGCTCTCGGCCAACGGCCGCGTGATCGCGGCCGCAGCCGAAGGCGATCACGGCGGCATCTGGGTGAGTGAGGATCGTGGCGCAAGCTGGCGCATGGTGCTCGAGACGGGCACGCGCGCCTGGCGGTCGGTTGCGCTCTCGGCTGACGGCAGCCAGCTGATTGCAGCCGCCGATGGCGAAGGCGTGTTCACGGCGCGGCTGGCAGTGGCGGGCGCCTCGCTCTCCACGCGCATTGCGGTGGAAGCTGAGGCGGGTAGCGTGTCGGTGGTCGGCATCAATGGCATCACGCTCGAGGTGCGCGATGCGGCGGTGAAGGTGAATCTTGCCGATCAATCCACCGGTCGGGTGATCGACTTTGCCGCGGGCGATGTCAGTGTCACCACCGGTACCGATCGCAGTCGCACCATGACGATTGACGGTGCTGATCAGGAGATGCTGTCGGTCACCGCAGGCTTCACCATCGCGATTGGCGACTACGTCTATCTCGATGGCAGCGCGGGCTTTGAGAAGCGTACCGACACCGTGACGCTTGCCGACGGCAAGACCACCGTCAAGGTGGATGTCCTGGCGATCGGCGCGGCAGAGGTGAACGCGTTCGCGGGCCTGAACGGGCCGTATCGAACCGATACCGATGAGGATGGCGATATTGACGACGCCGACACGGTCAATGCCGATGCGGTGGGCGTGTCGATGACCGACGTGAACTTCGGGTTGGGCCTCTTCAGTGCGCAACCCGGCCAGAAGGACGCCGCGGGCAACTCACTCAATGGTGTTCGCTGGACGGCGCTGGCTGCGGAGGCTGGCGCGATTGAGCTGGTGGGCATTCCCGATGTAACGATTGCGGCCCGCAGCTTCCAGGTTGAACTGAATCGCGTAAGCGGACTGCCCGCGGGCGTGGTTGCTGACCAGCGCGTGATCAACTTTGGCGGCAAGAACGCCTACCCGGTTCGTACCGGTACCGACAGCACGATTGATCTGGCCATGTCCTCGGAGCTTGGCCAGCTGCTCAGGGTGAGCGGCGATGTTGATGTGTCGCTCGCTGGCGTGCTCAGTGTTTCCGGCGGCATTCAGCTCGAGCAATACCAGCGCACCGTCACGCTCACCGATGCAACGGATGAGCAGCAGGTGATCGAGGTGATGACCGGTGCCTTGCCGGGCGCCAACTGGTACCGGATGGTGATCGAGATCGATGGCGAGCGGTATCTGACGCGCGACATCCATGTGACTGAGACTGCGCAGCAGATCGAAGACGCGATCAATGCTGCAATCGACACGGTACCCGGCGCGCAGGTCACCGTGACCACCGAAGCCGACGGCGATCGCCCGGTGGTGCGCTTTGGCGGCAGCCTCGCGGGCACCAACATCAAGCCGATCAAGCTGGTGGTGCCAAGCGTTGGCACGTCCTGGGCAGCCAAGGGTGATGTCACCACGCTGGTTGAAGGCGGAGAAACCCAGGAAGTGCTCGCCCGGATGCTGGTGCTGGGTGGCGCCGATGTCAGTGCGCGCATCGCCACCGGCGCAGGTGAGGAGGCGGTCGGGCTTGAACTGACGGATCTCGACTTCGCGCTTGCGTTTGCTGATTCGGTCGATGATGACCGGAGCTTCCTTGCACTCAAAGGCAGCGCCGCCTCGCTCGGCGTGGTCGGCCTTGAGCGCTATGGCCTTGCGCTGATGGGCACCAACCTCGCGGTCAATCTCAATCTGGGCTTTGGTGATGACCCGCAGGGTGGCCGCAACACCAACACCATCAACTGGGAGGCGACACCGCTTACGCTCAAGCCCGGTACCGGCTCCCCGATTACGCTTGACTTCACCGACGAGGTGCTCGAAGTGGGCGGCTCGATGCTGGTTCGCGTCGGTGACTTCCTGCGGGTCGAGGGCACGGTCGTGGTGTCGCGGAAGACGCTTGATGTGACGGTCTCTGGCCGTACCGAATTCGTTCAGGGCTTCCTGATCGGTGCGTCGGATGTGTCGGCGCAGGTGCAGGGCATTTCGGTGGAAGGGTTGAACCTGGCGGCAGCGCTGCTGCGCCCGCTCGATGCACCTGACTTCGACAAGCGGGCCTGGCTCGCAGTGCGCGCGGAGGTTGACTCGGTGGCGGTCACTGCCGAGATGCTGGGGCTACCGGCCGAGCTCTTCACGCTCGAGGCGAACTCGCTCCTCTTTGAGACCAACCGTGCGATCGGCAGCCGGGCCGGCGTCGACAATGATGCGGTGGTTGATTTCTCGGTGACCGAAGTAGATGGTGAGACGATCGACCGCTCGCTCGCGGTGAAAACCAACCTCGCGACCGATTCCACGGTATCGATCGAATATGGCGTGGATGCCGGGCAGTTCACCACGCTCACGCTCGATGCAAGTTTGAGCATTGCAGACTACGTCACCGCAAGCGGCAGCTTTGCGCTCTCCATGCTGGGCGGCCGGACGGTCACGCTGAGCGATGGCCAGCGCCGCTCCATGCGCACCACGCTGATTGCCGCGCGAAACGTTGATGTCCGGCTGGGCGTCAACGCCGGATCGGAAGAAGACTTCATCGGCGTATCGCTCACGGGCGGCT
>JAGWXN010000511.1 GCA_018969885.1 Betaproteobacteria bacterium
GGCGACCGGGCCTGTCCTTTCACCACGCTCTATTGGGATTTCCTCGCGCGACATCAGGCGCGGCTTGCCGCCAACCCGCGGATGGCCTTGCAGGTGAAGAATCTGACGCGGATCTCGGCCGATGAAATGCGCGCCATCCGCGAGCGCGCCCAGTTCATCCGCGAGGGCGGACTGTTGGAGGCAGCACGTGTCTGATTTTGCCCAACGCAGTCGGCGCCGGGAGCCCGACCATGCCTGATTCCGATCAGGCCGCGGTGCTGGCGCTCGCTGCAGCGCTGGGCTGGGCGAGCGGCCTGCGGCTTTATGCCACGCTCTTTGCGGCCGGCATGGCCAGTCGTCTGGGGTGGGTGGACCTTCCCGCATCGCTTGAGCTGCTGGAGCATCCCGTGCTGCTCGGGCTGAGCGGTCTCCTGCTCCTCACCGAGTTTCTGGTCGACAAGATTCCAGGACTCGATTCATTCTGGGATCTGGTGAACAGCGTGATCCGGGTGCCTGCGGGTGCGGCGCTGGCGGCGGCCGTGCTGGGGGCCGATAGCGCAGTGATGGGGGTGGCGGGCGCGCTTCTGGGGGGCTCGCTGGCGGCGAGCTCGCAGCTCGCCAAGACCAGCGTGCGTGCGGCGATCAACACGCTGCCCGAGCCGGTGTCCAACCTGCTCGCGAGCTTCACCGAAGACGGTCTATCGCTGGGCATGCTGTGGCTCGCGGTTAGCAAGCCGGCGGTGTTTGCGGTGCTGCTTGTCCTCCTGGTGGTATTCGCGCTGCTGGTCATCTGGTTGCTGATGCGCTTTCTGCGTGCGGTGCTCGCGAAGGTTCGGGTTCGCCTGGCACGGGGATCGGCCGGTGTCTGAGGGCAATTCGGGGATGGGGCCGCGCGGGCGTGAGGCGCGAGGCAGCGTGGGCGCGGGGCAGTTGCCGCCAAGCGCGGCCGATCGATGAGCCCACCTGCGGATCCTTTATTGGGCGACTTTGCGCCCACCCGCGAGGCTGCGCTCTCGAGACTTGCAGCGTTTGACCCGTGGGCCTACGCCCGTACGCGTAACCATCTCGACGGCACGGTCAGCCGGCTGTCGCCCTACATCACGCACGGCATGGTGAGCGTGCCCGAGGTTTGGGCGGCGGTGAGCCAACGGCATCGTGTTGACACCACGCATCGCTTTGCGATCGAACTGGGCTGGCGGGAATATTTCCATCACGCCTGGCGGCACGATGGCGAGGCCATCTTTCAATCGCTTCACCCCGGGCCGCTACCGGATGCGGTTTACCGCAAGGCACTCCCCGATGATGTGCTCGAAGCGCGTACCGGCGTGCCGGTAGTCGACCATGCCGTACGCGAACTCATCCAGACCGGTTGGCTGCACAACCATGCCCGGCTGTGGCTTGCGTCATACCTGGTGCATGTCCGGAAAATCCACTGGCGGGTGGGGGCCGACTGGATGGTCGGCCATCTGCTCGATGGTGATCTCGCCAGTAACCATCTGTCCTGGCAATGGGTTGCAGGCACGGGAAGCAGTAAGCCCTATCTGTTCAATGCCGAGAATGTGGCGCGCTTTGCACCGCGCGCGTGGCATTGCTCGGGGTCCGTGCTCGACGCGAGCTATGAAGCGCTGGATGCACTCGCGCGTACACCGCCTGGACCTGCCGACGCATCGGTGCGCACAGTCGGGCATGTACACCCAACAGGCCTGTATTCCGAACCACCGTTCGATGTTGCCCGGGGCGACGCACATGATCTGGAGGGGGCGTGGCTGGTTCATCCCTGGGCGCTTGCGCCAGCGCCGCCTGGCAGGCGAGCCGTGGGCGTGTTGGTGGCCGCTTTTCATCGCCGCTGGCCCTGGAGCGAACGACGTTGGCGTTTTGTGCTGGCCGCGATGGGGCAGCTCACCGATGGTGTGGTCTGGTGCGAGGCCGCACCGCCTCGGTCAGCGCAGACCCTGAGCAACCTGCACCTGGGCGGCTGGTTGCCAGACGGGGTCGGGCAGGCCTCGCCGCGCCTCTATGCTGATCCCGAGCAGCGC
>JAGWXN010000512.1 GCA_018969885.1 Betaproteobacteria bacterium
CGAGGCCCGACCTGGTCAAACGATTTTACGGATGGCATCCTCGATCACCTTCTGCGAAGGAATGACGGCAAGCTCGAGATCCGGGTTGAAGGGCATGGGCACGTCGGGCGCCCCGATCCGCACCACGGGCGCGTCGAGCCAGTCAAACGCTTTCTCCATCACCATGGCCGCCACCTCCGCGCCGAAACCGCCGGTTTTGACTGCCTCGTGAACCACGACCAGGCGGCCTGTTTTGCGTACGGACGCAAGGATCGTCTCTTCATCGAGCGGACGGATCGTTCGCGGATCAATCACCTCGACACTGATGCCCTCGCGCTCGAGCGCACTGGCGGCTGCGAGTGCGCGCGCCACCATCGCAAGCGTTGCCACGACCGTGACATCGGTCCCTTCCCGCTTGATGCTCGCCTTGCCGATCGGAATCGCATAGGGCTCAACCGGAACGGGACCACTTGGTCCGTGGTAGAGCAGCTTATGCTCAAGAAAGATCACAGGATTGTCATCGCGAATGGCAGCCGTGAGCAGCCCCTTTGCGTCATAGGGAGTTGAGGGGGCCAGCACAACCAGGCCAGGAATATGAGCAAACCACGCCTCCAGACTCTGGCTATGTTGAGCGGCCAGACGGATTCCACCACCCTGAGGGCCACGAATCACCACCGGCACGCTGGGTTTGCCGCCCAGCATGAACCGGAACTTGGCCGCCTGATTGACGATCATATCCATCATCTGGGTGACAAAATCGAAGATCTGCACTTCGATGACAGGGCGCATGCCGGCGATGGCCGCGCCAACCCCCGCACCGCTGAACGTCGCCTCAGAGATGGGCGTATCGCGAACTCTGGACTCTCCGAATTTTTCCGAGAGCCCTTTTGAAACCTGGAACAGACCGCCGGTCTCGGCGACATCCTCGCCCATGACGAATACCGAGGCATCTCGCGCCATTTCCTGATGGAGTGCTTCGTTCAGTGCCTCGCTGACAGTGAGCGTGCGCGAGCCTGTGGGCCCAGGCTCATGATGGGCAAGGTGTGGCCCAACCACGGCAGCAAACATCTGGCTCAATGTCGGCTCATCGCTCGCCAGTCCAAATGCCACTGCATCGGCGATTTCCTGCTCGGCCGCTTCGCGAAGGGCAGCGCGTTGGCTCGCGAACTCGGTGTTCTCGGTCGCCCAGCGTTCGAAACGATGAATGGGATCGCGAGCCAGCCACTCGTCCATGGCGTCTTTGGACCGCGGATCGGGCAGGTTGACACGCAAGCTGTGCTGCGTGTGCCGCCAGGTCATGGCTTCGATAAGCGAGGGACCCTGCCCTGCCCGTGCGCGCGCGACCGCTTCGCCCGCCGCCTCATGGACGGCGAGCGCATCATTACCGTCAATCGTCACGCCCGGGATGTCGTACGCCGCCGCCCGCGCAGAAATTCGCTCAACCGATGACGTCTTCAAAATCGATGTGTTGAGCGCCCACTGGTTGTTCTCGCAAACAAAAATCATCGGCAGCTTCCAGACCGCCGCCAGATTGAGCGCCTCGTGAAACACGCCCTGATTCGATGCGCCGTCCCCGAAGAACGCAACCGTGACCTGATCGGTGTTGCGAATCTGCGAGGCAAGCGCTGCGCCCGCTCCAAGCGGCATGGTTGCGCCGACGATGCCGTTGGCGCCCAGAATATTGAGCGCCATGTCGGCGACATGCATCGAACCACCCATGCCACCACAGTAGCCACTCGCCTTGCCCATCAGTTCGGCGAGCATTTTGTCCATGCGCGCGCCCTTGGCAATGCAGTGGCCGTGCCCCCGGTGGTAGCTGCCGATGTAGTCGTCTGGCCGAAGATGAAAGCACACGCCCGCGGCGATCGCCTCTTCGCCCGCATAGCTATGCGCCGTGCCCTTGACAACGCCTGCCTGGAACAGTTCGAGCACTTTCTCCTCGAACAGTCGGATCCGGACCATCACCGAATAAAGCCGAGCGAGCGTCTCGGCAGGCATGAGCGTCGCCCGGCTGGTTGACATGTTCATGTCATTT
>JAGWXN010000068.1 GCA_018969885.1 Betaproteobacteria bacterium
ATGTGGTCTGAGATGATGAAGCCCTGCACCTGAAGCCGGTTCACCAGGATCGAGCGCACATTGGCAAGCGCGATGGGTTCACCGTTATAGCCGGAAATCAGTCCACAGACCGCGATCCGGCCAAAGGTGTTCATCCGCGCGAGGCAGGCGTCCAGGCACACGCCACCCACGTTCTCAAACAGTCGGTCGATACGCGCCCCATCGAGCGCGCGGTCGAGATCACCCGCAAGATTGCCCGCCTTGTAGTCGACGCATGCGTCAAAGCCAAATTCGCCCACGACGATCTGGCACTTCTCCGCGCCGCCCGCAATGCCCACGACCCGGGCGCCCTTGGCGCGAGCAAGCTGCCCCACGACCGAACCCACGGCCCCGCTTGCCGCGCTCACCACGAGCGTCTGGCCAGGCTGGGGCGACAGAATGTCGTTCACGCCATACCAGGCGGTGACGCCGGGCATCCCTACCGCGCCAAGCCATGCCTGCATCGGCACGCGTCGCGTGTCGATCCGCCGCAGTTCGCGTGCCGGCGCATTGGCGTAGGCCTGCCACCCAAGCCGCCCCACCACTTCGTCGCCCGCCTTGAAGTCGGCATGCCGGCTCTCGACGACTTCGCCCGCGGTTCCGCCCTGCATCACTTCACCAAGCGGTTGGGGGGGCGCATAGGATCGAGCGTCATCCATCCTGCCGCGCATGTAGGGGTCGAGTGAGAGCCAGTGGTTGCGAACGCGCACCTGGCCCGCCTCGAGCGGCTCGAGCGGGCTCTCCACCCAATTAAAGCAGTCCGGCGTGACCTCCCGGTCTGGGCGGCGTGCAAGCCGCCACTGGCGGTTCATTTCAACCATTGGAGGGGCTCCTTCTGCGTGCCATGAAGCGAAACGTGCCCGACGCCCGCGCAACCAGTTCGCCTGCCTCGTCGCGAATTTCAGCCTCGCAGAACGCCAGTGTCCGCGTCTGGTGAACACACGATCCGGTGCAACGAAGCCTGCCCTGGCCGCCCTGCATGAAGCTCGTCTTCATTTCGATGGTGGCCATCACCGTATCCTGCGGACCGGGGTCGCGCGCCACCATCCGACCGGCGATCGCCATGGTGACATCAAGCAGCGTCATCACCGCCCCGCCATGGGCATAGCCGGCGGAATTCAGGTGATGGTCGGCAAGGTTGAGCTCGGCGACCACTCGCTCGACGGTGGTTTCGAGCAATCGGATCCCGCTGTACTCCACAAAGGGAATTGCGACATCGAAGCCTGACGGACGATCTGATACCAACATGCTGTCAGACCGCGGTGAGACCGCCGTCGATCGCAAGGATCTGACCGCTGATATGACGTCCCGCCTCTGAGCAGAAGAGCACCGCCGCACCCGACATGTCTTCCGGATGGCCCAGCCGGTGAAGTGGCGTGGCGTCGATGATGGATTGACCGAACTGCTCCAGCGCAACCTGAGTGAGACGCGAAGGAAAAAAGCCGGGTGCGAGCGCGTTCACCGTGATGCCGAACTCACCCCATTCCCCGGCCAGCGCTCGGGTGAAATTCACCAATCCACCCTTGGTGGTGTTGTAGGCAATGCCTTCATTGGAATTAGGTGGATTGCCGCGCAGCCCGGCGGTGGACGCAATGTTGAGAATGCGGCCGTAGCGACGCGGAATCATGGACCGACGACCGATCTCCTGGGTGAGAACGAACACTCCTGTCAGGTTCAGATTCACAAGCTTCTGCCAGGCCTCGAGCGGATGGTCCTCGGCCGGTGCCACCCAGGCGGTACCAGCGTTGTTGACCAGAATATCGCAATGCCCCAGCCGGGCCAGCGCCTGCTCTGCAAACAGGCGCACCGCATCAACCTGGGTCATGTCGCAGGTAAGCGCCGATGCGCCGATGCCCCGTGCCTGAAGATGCGCGACCGCCTGGTCCAGTTCCGCCTGCTTTCGTGCAGCAACCAGGACCTCGGCCCCCATCTCACCAAGCGCCTCGGCAATCTGCAGGCCCAGACCGCGCGAGCCACCGGTAATAATGGCCTTACGCCCGGCCAGATCGAACAATTGCCTGACAGACATTGGCGCCCTTTTCAGTGAAGCAGGAGCGATGCGAGGCGCATCAATGAATGATTTCGAAAAGACCGGCTGCGCCCATGCCGCCGCCCACGCACATGGTGACCACCGCCCAACGAGCTTTCCTGCGCCGGCCTTCGATGAGGGCATGTCCAGTCAGACGCTGCCCGCTTACGCCATAGGGGTGACCGATTGCAATCGCACCGCCGTCTACGTTAAGCCGGTCAGCGGGGATGCCCAGGCGATCGCGGCAATACAACACCTGCACCGCAAACGCCTCGTTCAACTCCCAGAGATCGATGTCTTCAACCTTGAGTCCCGCACGCGCGAGCAGCTTAGGAATGGCGAATACGGGTCCGATGCCCATTTCGTCGGGCTCGCAACCTGCAATGGCGAACCCGCGAAAGTAGCCCAGAGGCTTGAGCCCACGCCGCTCGGCGAGGCCTGCATCCATCACAACGCATGCGCCTGCGCCATCGGAAAACTGGCTTGCGTTACCGGCTGCGATCACACCACCCGCGACCGCCGGTTTGATCTGTGCGACGGCTTCAAGCGTGGTGCCGGCACGTCGGCCCTCGTCATCAACCAACATCACCTCGCGCGTGGCCAGTTGCCCGGTATTGCGGTCGGCCGTGGCCATTGTGACCGCGATGGGTACGATCTCATCAGCGAACCGGCCGGCTTCAGCGGCCGCACAGGCGCGGTTCTGGCTCTGCACGCCGTATTCGTCCTGCCGCTCACGAGAAATGTTGTAGCGACGTGCGACCTGCTCGGCCGTCTGCAGCATATTCCAGTAAATCTCGGGCTTTTTTCGCTCGAGCCGGCTATCCACCAGCATGTGCGTGTTCATTTCATTCTGAACGCAGGAAATCGATTCCACGCCGCCCGCGACAAACACATCGGCCTCGCCCGCCATGATGCGCTGCGCAGCCATAGCAATGGTCTGCAGTCCGGAAGAGCAGAATCGGTTCACAGTCACTCCGGACACCGTGACCGGACAACCCGCTGCAAGCGCAATCTGACGGGCGATGTTGGCGCCGGTGGCGCCCTCGGGGTTGGCGCACCCCATGAGAACGTCCTCAACCTCGGCCGCCTCGATGCCTGCGCGTTCAATGGCCGCGCGCACCACATGTCCGCCCATGGTTGCACCGTGGGTCATGTTGAGCGCACCGCGCCAGCTCTTGGCCAGCCCCGTACGCGCTGTAGAAACGATCACCGCCTCACGCATGGATCTCTCCTGAACAGTTGTCTGATGGGCCGAAAAGGTCAGCCGTTAAAGCCCTTACCCGCCTCAATCAATTTGGCCAGTAAGGGCGCGGGCGTCCAAAACTCAGGGTCGCCGTGTGGGTTGCGCGCAAACTCACCCATGCGCACTGATACGTTGTAAAGGCCATATAAGTCGGCATAGAGCATAGGGCCGCCTCGGTGAACGGGAAAGCCATAGCCGGTGAGGTAAACCATGTCGATGTCTGAGGCACGGAGCGCGATACCTTCCTCAAGAATTCGCGCGCCCTCGTTGACCAGAGAAAATACCAGGCGGTGAACGATCTCATCGTCGGATAGCTTTCGTGGTTTGAGACCCAACGAGGCTCGGTGATCCACGATGAGCTGTTCAACCACCGGATCGGGGATGGCGTCTCGCCGACCTGGCTCATAGCGATAAAAGCCCGCACCCGTCTTCTGGCCGAAGCGACCGAGCTCGCAGATCCGGTCGGCGATCCGCGGGTATTTCATGTCGGGCTTTTCCTGGTATCGGCGCTTGCGGATATACCAACCCACGTCGTTGCCGGCGAGGTCGCTCATCCGGAACGGCCCCATGGCAAAACCGAATTTCTCTATTGCACGGTCAACCTGCTGCGGAAGTGCGCCCTCTTCCAGCATGAAGCCAGCCTGGCGGATGTACTGCTCGATCATGCGATTACCGATGAACCCATCACAGACGCCCGATACCACGCCGGTCTTACGCAGGCGCTTGGCAAGCTGCATGGTGGTGGCGAGCACATCCTTGCCAGTCTTTTCGCCACGCACCACTTCGAGAAGTTTCATGACGTTGGCGGGACTGAAAAAATGGGTACCAATCACATCCTGCGGACGGTTGGTGAAGGCGGCAATGCGATCAACGTCCAGCGTGGAGGTGTTGGTCGCCAAGATGGCCCCCTGCTTCATCACCTGATCGAGCTTTCGGAACACCTGCTCCTTCACCGCCATGTCTTCGAACACCGCCTCAATCACGATGTCGGCCGCGGCAATGTCGGTGTAGTTGAGCGTCTGACTGATGAGCCCCATCCGGGTCGTCACCTCGTCGGCGCTCATGCGGCCCTTCTTTGCGGTGTTTTCGTAATTTGCACGAATGGTGGAAATTCCCTTCTCGAGAGCTTCGGGCTTAGCCTCAAGCACCATGACCGGGATGCCCGCATTGGCGAAATTCATCGCGATGCCGCCCCCCATCGTGCCGGCGCCGATGACCGCAGCGGAGCGGATCTCGCGTAGCGGCGTGTCTTCAGGGACATCGGGGATTTTGCTTGCGGCGCGTTCGCCGAAAAATGCGTGACGAAGGGCCTTGGATTCCGGCGTCTGAACCAGCTCGAGAAAGAGCGCGCGCTCAAACCGCATCGCCTCGTCAAACGGCTTGCTGACCGCGGCCGCCACGGCCTCGATGCACTTCATGGGCGCGGGGAAGTTGCGTGCCACGGCGCCCACCGTGTTCCGGGCGAACTGCAGGAGCGCCTGCGCATCGGGGTGCTCGATCCGAATATCGCGAACCCGCGGCAGGCCCTTTCCTTCATCGACCACCCGACGCGCGAACGCTTTGGCGGAGGTGATCAGGTCGCCCTCGACGATCTGGTCAAAAAGTTTGGTAGCCGCCAGCTTCTCAGAAAGCACGGTCTGCCCGCTTACGATCATGTTGAGGCCCATTTCCAGGCCCACGAGACGTGGCAGCCGCTGCGTCCCGCCCGCCCCCGGCAGCACACCAAGTTTTACCTCGGGCAAGGCGATCTGCGCGCCCGGGCTTGCGACACGGTAGTGACACCCCATGGCCAATTCGAGCCCGCCGCCCATGGCAACCGAGTGCACCGCCGCGATCACTGGCTTGGGCGAACTCTCGATGAGGCGGATCACCGACAGGAGCGTGGGTTCCGCAATGGCCTTGGGCGTATTGAACTCGCGGATGTCGGCGCCGCCTGAGAAGGCGCGACCCCCGCCAGTGAGGACGATGGCCTTGATCGTGGGGTCGGCGATTGCCTTTTGCATCCCGTCGCAAATGCTGCGGCGAAGTTCGTAGCCCAAGCCGTTTACCGGCGGGTTCTTCATCGTGATCAGGGCAAGATTGCCGCTGACGGTGTAGTCGATCTGGTTCATTGCGGATCCGTCGCAGGAAAAATTAATCAGAGTCCGGGCAGCCGATAGTCTTTGAACTGCTCGCGTAACCGCGTTTTAAGAATCTTGCCTGTAGCACCCAGTGGAATGGCGTCTACAAACTGCACATCATCCGGCAGCCACCATTTCGCGATCTTGCCCTCATAGAATCGGAGCAGATCTTCACGCGTTACTTCAACGCCGGGCTTCTTCACCACAATGAGAAGCGGTCGCTCATCCCACTTCGGATGCGCCACACCAATCACCGCTGCATTGGCCACGGCCGGATGCGCAATGGCGAGGTTTTCGAGATCGATTGAGCTGATCCACTCACCCCCCGACTTGATCACGTCCTTGCTGCGATCGGTGATCTGCATGTAGCCCTGTTCGTCGATCGTGGCCACATCGCCAGTGGGGAACCAACCGGCCCCATCGGCGTCGTACTGCAGCGGATCGCCTCCTTCGCCCTTGAAGTAAGCCTGGATGATCCACGGTCCGCGCACCAACAGGTTGCCGTAGGTCTTGCCGTCCCAGGGAAGGTCGGCCCCGTCATCGCCAACAATTTTCATGTCGACGCCGTAAATCACGTGGCCCTGCTTCTCGAGAATTTTTTGCTGGGTCGCATCGTCAAGCTGCAGGTGACGATTTTGTAGTCGCGACAGCGTGCCAAGCGGCGACATCTCGGTCATGCCCCAGGCGTGGATCACATCGACACCGTAGTCGTCGCGGAACGCGCGGATCATGGCGGGCGGGCAGGCTGAGCCTCCGATGACGGTTCGCTGCAGGGTGGAGAACCGCGCTCCCTGCTGACGAACATGCGCGAGGAGACCCAGCCAAACGGTGGGAACCCCTGCTGAGAAGGTGACGCCCTCAGATTCGAAGAGCTCGAAGATGGATGCGCCATCAAGTTGCGAACCGGGAAACACCAGTTTCGCGCCGACCAGCGGGGCCATGTAGGGAATGCCCCAGGCGTTGACATGAAACATGGGGACAACCGGCAAAATGACGTCGCGCGCTGACCCTCCCATGGCGTCGGGTAATGCAGCGCCGTAGGCATGCAGCACCGTTGACCGGTGGCTGTACAGCGCCCCTTTAGGATTACCCGTGGTGCCTGACGTATAGCAGAGCGCGACAGCAGAGCGTTCCTCGAACTCGGGCCACCGCCAGTTGCTCCGACCCGACCGAAGTAACTGCTCGTAGTTCACCAGGTTTGGAATGGCCGACGAAACCGGTTGCCGATCTTCATCGACCATCGCAATCCAACTACGCACTTTCGGACAGCGCGCAGCGATGGCCTCGATGATCGGGAGAAACGTGATGTCGAAAGCGAGATGCGTGTCTTCGGCGTGATTGACGATCCAGGCGATCTGGTCCGGGTGCAGTCGGGGGTTGATGGTATGGATCACTCCACCCATCCCGCCTACAGCGTAATAGATCTCCATGTGCCGATACCCGTTCCACGCGAGCGTGGCTACGCGATCTCCATGCTTCACCCCAGCCCGCTCGAGTGCGTCTGCAAGCGTGCGTGCTCGCTCTTCGCAATCGGCGTAGGTGTAGCGGTGAATATCGCCTTCGAGGCGCCGGGAAACGATCTCGGTATCACCGTGGTGGCGCGCCGCGTGCCGCAGGATCGATGAGATCAGCAGCGGCATATCCATCATCAGGCCTTGCATGAATCCTCCTGGAAACTTAATGAGCCAGGTCACCAGTCACTAACCACTGGGAGCGAAGCATAACAATACCGGGAGGAGGGGCGGGGCTTCGGGCGGCCGTTGCAGGTTCCGATTAACATCCGGGTCTTCTTCGATACTGAGCGGGCGCTGTGCGCCCCTGCCACCTCATGAGCAAAGTCACCGACAAGATCGTACGTACCGATGAGGAGTGGAAGCGTGACCTCACCGAGATTCAGTACAAGGTAACGCGTTGCCATGGCACTGAGCGTGCCTTCACCGGCGAGTACTGGGATCACCATGCCACCGGCACTTACACATGCGTGTGCTGCGGCGCCGATCTGTTCAGGTCAGGTGAAAAATTTGATTCCGGAACCGGTTGGCCCAGCTACTGGCAGCCCGCCGAGCCGGGTGCGGTGGCAACCAAACGCGATTTTGGCTGGGGAATGATTCGCACCGAGGTGCTGTGTGCGCGCTGCGATGCTCACTTGGGCCATGTATTCAAGGATGGTCCAGAACCGACGGGCCTGCGCTACTGCATCAATTCGGCCGCGCTCCGCTTTCGGGACGACTCCTGAGCGTGCGCTGGTCGGGGCCCGCCGATAGCGGGACAACCTTCGAGACGCGCCTGCCGGCGTTGCGCCAGCAGGCCGTACGGTTGGGGGAGCGCTTAAACCCGCTTCACCTTTTCCAGCATGCGAAACACAGACCGCGATCTTCCAACGAAAAGCCGCTTGAGCATCTTGGGAAGGCAACGACGCTCGAGGGTGTTGCGGCGGGTGCGGGTGCGGTCAGCCATGTCATGCTCCGGATTGAATTTGCCAAACCTGCGATTATAGCGTCTGGCGCCACACTTTTGAGAGCCGTCCCCTGATGAAGCTCCTGTTTGACCTGTTTCCCGTCATTCTGTTTTTCGCGGCATTCAAGCTCGGCGACATTTATCTGGCAACCGGCATCGCGATTCTGGCCAGCATCGCTCAGATCGGTTGGCTCAAAATCGCCCGTCGGCCGGTGGAGCCGATGCAATGGGCGGGTCTGGTCATCATTGTTGTTTTCGGCGGTCTCACCCTGATCCTGCGCGATGAAACCTTTATCAAATGGAAGCCCACGGTGCTTTACGTATCGCTTGCGGCGGCGTTGGCCGTGAGTCGTTGGGTGTTTGGCCGAAATCTCATCGAGAAGCTCATGGGTGCGCAAATTCAGCTCCCCCCTGCCATCTGGAGCCGAATCAACCTGGCATGGGTGATCTTCTTTGCAAGTATGGGTGCGCTCAATCTGTGGGTGGCCTACACGTTCAGCACTGACGTCTGGGTCAATTTCAAACTGTTCGGCACCATGGGACTCACGATCGCGTTCGTGATCGCTCAAGCGCTCTACATGAGCCGATTCGCGGAGGACAAGGCGCCATGAGACCCGAACCGGCGGAAATTCTGGCCCGTCTGGCTGAACGGTTTCCGGATGCGCAAACCGAAGTGATCGACGACAGTCACCTCCATGCAGGGCATGCTGGCGCAAGTGGCGGGGCTGGCCATTACACCGTTCGGATCACCTGGTCTGGCTTTGCGGGCAAGCCCCCAATCGCCCGACATCGGCTCGTGTATCATGCCCTGGAAGACTGGATGCCCGAGCGTATTCATGCGCTGTCCATTCAGGCGCTTGCGTAGACTGACCAAGCCTAAACTCGTTCGCTTTCCCCTCCCCTCGCTGGGTGCTTAACGCGCTCAGGCCATTCAGGAACCCCGAATGATCTCTACCCGACTCTGCCGCACGACTGCGCCGCGGCCGGCTTGTTTACGTCTGTTGGTCGCGCAGCTCGCTTTCGGGCTGGCGGTGGGTGTACCGGTCAGCGTGTCTGCCCAGCCGCAGAAGCCTTCGGCTCCGTCCACTCCTGCGCCCATCGCAACCGTCAACGGCAAGGCAATTTCGGCGCAACGGCTCGACGACGTCGTGAATCAGCTTTCGTCTCAGGGGCGTGCCGACACGCCGGAACTCCGGGCGGCTATTCGCGATCAGCTGATCATTCGAGAAATCTTCGCCCAGGAGGCCGAGGCAAAAGGATTCGCGCGCAACCCCGACCTGACCCGTCAGCTTGAGCAGATGCGCGAAGATCTCCTGATCCGGGCGCTGATTCAGGACCATCTTGCCAATGTCGAGCCGGTCACCGAAGACGATGTTAATCGTGAATATCAACGCCTTCATGGGACCGCAGGCGGCGACAAGGAATACCGCGCACGTCACATTTTGGTTGACAAGGAAGAGGACGCGCGCCAAATCATCGCCCAGCTTCGTAAAGGCGAGAAGTTCGAAACGCTGGCCCGGCGCTCGCGTGATATTGGTTCAGCGCAGCAGGGTGGTGATCTCGATTGGGCCACTCCCGACACCTATGTCAAGGAGTTTTCCGAGGCCATGGTGGCCCTTCAGAAGGGGCGATTCACCGAGAAACCGGTGCGCACCCAATTCGGCTATCACATCATTCGACTTGACGACGTCCGCACCACAACGCCGCCTCCCATCGCGCAAGTCGCCCCCCAGATTCGTCAGGATCTGGAGCGGGCACGCGTCGATAAGTTGCAGCAGGCGCTGCGGGCCAAGGCCAAGGTTCAGTAGCGCGCACGTCGTCGCTCAGCGAAAAAGCCGCGCAGCAGTGCGGCCGAATCGTCAGCCAGTATCCCCCCTGTGACCACGGTGTGCGGCGCCAACCGGCGGTCTTCGAACAGATTCACCACGCTACCGCACGCGCCGGTTTTTGGATCTCGCGCAGCGAACACCAGCCTTCTGATGCGGGCGTGCTGAATCGCGCCCGCACACATCACGCAGGGCTCGAGGGTGACGTAGAGGTCACAACCCGGTAGACGGTAATTGCCCAGCAGTGCGCCAGCGTCGCGCAGCGCTTGTACCTCCGCGTGCGCACTGGGATCGTGACGACCAATGGGGTGATTGTGCCCGCGGCCGATGATCTTGCCCGCCTTTACCACCACGGCGCCGACCGGCACTTCACCACAAGCGAGGGCCAGGCGGGCCTGCTCAAGCGCGGACCGCATGAAAAATGAGTCATCCGGCAAATCGCCCTCCATGCCCGGGGCGATACCTTCGGCCGCTGCCGCTCCTCGCGGCGTTTGTCGGCTCAGGCCGATTTCTGGATCACCGACTTCGCCGCGTCGGCGAGTTCCTTCACGACCGTGCTCTGCAGTTGCGTGATCATTGCCCACTCCTGAATCTGCTTCTGTAGAACCAGCAGGTCTGACGGGGTCTGGGTTTGCGAGGCGGCTTGCGCCTGAATGGTGGCGCGCAATGTGGTCTCGGCATTGGTGACCGCAGTGAGCATGGTCTGCGACACGTAGTCGAGGCTGAGTCCGTTACCGGGTAAGACATTCATGGTGTTGGCTTCCGTGTGGCTGGATCGCGTATCTGATCGGGGCCGGTCTGAAAGGGGTTGGGCGCCGCATCCGCGCGCGTGGGCCTGAGCTTGCACACTACCTCGGATGCGGCCTCGATCGCAAGTAGAGCGGCCTCGATACGCCGATACCGTGCAACAGGATGATGGCCGGAGGACTGACTGCGCAGGCGCTCAGAAAGCGCGGAGATCATTTGCTCGCACGCTTTGATCGCCTCACCCGCCTCGGGGCTCGCGAGCCGCTCCTCGAGTTCACTGAATGTGATGCCCGGCTCACTCATCGGGCCACCCGATGTTGTGCGCCATTTGCGTCCTCAAACAGAAGCTCGGTATCGCTGATCCCGGCCAGCCGGTAGCCATTCACCACGCCTCCCGGAAGCACGCGTTGCCCGTCCGCAAACAGCAGGTAAGACAATGGGCCACTCTGAATCGCAACGATGCGAGGAAGCTTCGGGGGCGGCAGTACGGGCTGAGTAACCGATGCAGCAACCGTAGCAACCATGGGGTCTGACAAGATGAGTGCCACGCGAGCGGGCAGTCGATCACTGAATCGCTGGTTGAAGCCGAGCAGCGCCTGCTCCCAGGAAGCAGCCAGCTCGCGGGGAATGGTGCCGTCAATGCTGATCCGAGAATCACTCCACGCGACTTTGACCGACCCAAAGCCTAACCCCTGCAACTCGCTCCCCAGCTGAGCGGCTACGTCGTCTGGCGTGCTGAGACCGCTCACCATTGCAACGGTTTGTGGAAGCCGCTCTTCGAGGATCGAACGAGCAAGCGCCCCTTCCTCGGGCCGGACTACAAGGCCTGTCAGGCGAATCCGACCACCGGTGAGCGCCTCGGCCCCGAAACCTTCAGGTAGCAGTCTTGCCGTGTCGCGTACGCGTTCGGCGAACTCGGCCTGCGTGAGAAGCGCGAGCGCCAACCAGCGTCGTTCGGGCGACAGCAACTGAATCACCTGGTCCTGTTCATCCACACTTTCCAGAACGCCCGTGACCTCGATCCGGCCATCGCGCCGCAACGTCGCTCGAACCACATCATTGAAACCTGCGGCGGTGATCCGCTCGATCACGCGCGCGAGGTCCTGCTCACTTGCGCCCGCCGGAAGCGAGGGCGCAGCCGCCACCGGCGACTCCATGGGTGGTCCGCGAAAGAGGCCAAGCAAGGGGTCCGTGAGGCCGGACGCATACCAGGCCATACCAACCAGCATTGCGCCGGGTACAAGCATCCAGGCTTGATGTCCGCGCAAGAAAGAGCGCGGGCGGGTCGCCTCGCTGGCAACTGGCGGTGGCGACGCTTCCGAATGATCTGTAGCCGAGAAGGTCTTTTCGGGCGACGGGTTCAACTCGGCGGTGGCAGCGTTTCCGGAAAGAGCACTGCCCTCACCCGTGCCGCTATCGACGGGTTCGGTTGCGGCCGGTGACACGACGCCTGCCCGGGCGCCACCCGATTCAGGCCGAGTCCAGGCGATTGGCAGCTCGGTTGCGGCTGACCAGGACGCTCCGGTGGACTGCACGGTCAGCACCAGGGCACCGGCAGCCAAACCCTCGCCTCGCGGGATCACCTGCCGCGTGCCGTCTGGCTCAAGCCAGACCCAACCCTCCGCATTGGCCTCCAGGCGTGCCTGCTCAAAAGGCGCGTCATGCAACACCACATCGCAATTGCGCGAGCGACCGATCGTGAGCTGCTCACCAGGGGACAGCGTAAGGGACGCACCGGCATGTATCCCCGATAACAGCCGCAACTCAAGCGGTGGGGCAGCAACAGAACCCTGGGGTGTGCGGGCGTCGCTCACAGGTCTACCCGGGCAAGCGGCTGAATGTTCACCTCAGGCACCAACTCCTGATATGACAAAACTTGGAGATCATAGAGATCGGCCTCGATCAGCTTTCGCAGGTACCGTCGAATGTCCATCGAGGCGAGCAGCACCGGACGAGCGCCGCTCGCGGGAAGCTTACCAACGGCTTTCTTAAGGTTCTCCACAAGCTTGCGCGAGGCGGCTGGATCAAGCGCGAGATAGCTCCCCGCCGAGGTCTGGCGGATCGCGCTTCGTATGGTTTCCTCCACCTTGGGCGCCAACAAATAGGCGGGCAGCATGTTCTGCCCCGAGGAATACTTAAAACTGATTTGCCGCTTGAGCGACCCGCGAACGTATTC
>JAGWXN010000069.1 GCA_018969885.1 Betaproteobacteria bacterium
GTCGAATCTTCAGCCAGCAGCAGAACCGTAGAGAATTGATCGGCATGGCGGTGCTGCTCGCGGGCGTGGTGCTGGTGCTCAGGAGCTGAGGGCGCCTGATGTGTTGCCCTCCGAGCGCGCGCCGGATCACTGAAAGGTGCTTGCCGTGAAAGCTGATCAGCACTGGGAGCAGGTCTACCGGAGTCGCTCCACCGCCGAGGTGAGCTGGTACCGTGCGCATCTCGAGCGCTCGCTCGAGTCGATCCGGCGCGTCGCACCGGGCCCTGATGCGGCGATTCTGGATGTCGGCGCGGGTGCTTCAACACTGGTCGACGATTTGCTGTCAGCCGGCTACACACGCCTCACGGTACTGGATATCGCAGCTGCTGCGCTTGAGTCATCGCGCACACGCCTAGGTGCGAGAGCGACAGAGGTGAACTGGCTCGTGGGGAATGTGCTCGATGTCACCCTGCCCGCTCATCACTTTGACGTCTGGCACGACCGCGCTGTGTTTCATTTCCTCACCGATGCCGCGGATCGCAGACGGTATGTCGCACAGATGGCGGCAGCCCTTCGTCCTGGCGGACACGCAGTCATTGCAACGTTCGGCCCCGAGGGTCCCCTCCGGTGTAGCGGGCTTCCGGTGGTTCGATATGACGCGCAGTCCCTGTCAAAGGAACTGGGCAAAGCGTTCAGGCTTATCGACTGGACGATTGAGCATCACGAGACGCCAGCAGGGGCAACGCAGCAGTTTTTGCACGCGTTGTTCGCATTAGCGTGAGCCCGCTCGCCCGCACAGTCCGCAGGGACTGTGCTCTCCGCCCCCACTGCTATCGCAGTGGTGCCGGAGGCGGGACTCGCCTACACCGCTTCGCTCTCGCAGGCCGCGGCCGGGCTTGCATGCCCGGCCCTTCTCGCCCCGCCCGCACAGTCCGCAGGGACTGTGCTCTCCGCCCCCACTGCTATCGCAGTGGTGCCGGAGGCGGGACTCGAACCCGCACGCCCTTTCGGGCACCGGATTTTGAGTCCGGCGCGTCTACCTGTTCCACCACTCCGGCAGGAGCGGCGCTGATTATTGCACAGGGGAAAGGTCTGCCGCCGGCGCAACCCGCTGCCTCCCCTACAATCGCGGCCATGCGTCTCACCGACTTCGACTTCAACCTCCCCGATGATCTGATTGCCCGCGAACCCACGCCCGAGCGAAGCGCGTCGCGGCTACTCGTCCCGCGCCATGCGCAGCCCCACCAAAACCTGCGATTTGCAGACCTCCCGCAGCTTCTCGCACCCGGCGATCTGATCGTTTTCAATGATTCACGCGTACTCCGGGCCCGCCTGCGCGGCCACAAACAAACCGGCGGCGCCGTCGAAGCCCTGATCGAACGCGTCACCGACACCCACACCGCACTCGCTCAGATGCGAATGAGTAAGCCAGCTCAGCCGGGCAGCACTATCGACTGGCAACGCGCGCAGGCCAAGGTGATCGGCCGCACGGGCGAGTTCTGGCAACTCGCGTTCAGTCGCCCGGTGTTTGAGGTGCTTGAAGACGAGGGCGAGATGCCGCTACCGCCCTACCTGAACCGCGCGCCCGGCCAGGACGACGACACGCGTTACCAGACGGTTTATGCACGCCATCCCGGTTCAGTCGCAGCGCCCACTGCAGGACTGCACTTCGACGACGCGCTCCTTACAGCGCTTGCGGCTCGCGGCATTGAACGCGCCTTCGTCACATTGCACGTGGGCGCGGGTACCTTTCAACCTGTACGCGTGGACGACATCCGCGAGCACCGGATGCACAGCGAGCTCTATGAAATTTCGGAGGCCACCGCCGCAGCCATCCGCGCAGTGCGCGCCCGCGGCGGGCGCGTCGTGGCGGTCGGCACAACGTCGCTTCGAACCCTCGAGTCAGCCGCCACCGGCGCAAGCGGCGAAGTGAGGTCCGGGCCGGGCGACACCGCGCTCTTCATCACCCCCGGCTATCGCTTCCGGGTGGTCGATGCCCTCATCACAAATTTTCATCTGCCACGTTCGACGCTTCTCATGCTGGTGAGTGCCTTTGCCGGAATCGACCTGATTCGTGCCGCCTACGCGCACGCGATCGCCGATCGCTACCGCTTCTTCAGCTACGGCGATGCCATGCTGCTTGAAAGACCCCCCGCGCACGATCACCTACTTTCCCAACATGCTTGAATTCCAACTGCTTGCGCGTGACGGCGCGGCCCGCCTGGGTCGGCTCCAACTCAACCACGGCGTCGTTGAGACACCGATCTTCATGCCGGTCGGCACCTATGGTGCGGTCAAGGCGATGGCGCCGCGCGAACTCACCGAGGTCGGCGCACAAATCATTCTCGGCAACACCTTTCATCTCTGGCTACGACCCGGCACCGAGGTGATCAGCCGGTTCGGCGGGCTGCATGGCTTTAATGGCTGGCACGCGCCGATCCTCACCGACTCGGGCGGCTTTCAGGTCTGGAGTCTGGGCGCGCTACGCAAAATCAGCGAGGAAGGCGTTCGTTTTGCCTCGCCGATCAATGGTGACCGACTGATGCTCACCCCGGAAGAGTCGATGCGCATCCAAAATGCGCTCGATTCCGATATCGCCATGGTGTTCGACGAATGCACCCCCTATGACACCGAGGGCGTGATCACCACACACGAGCAGGCAGCCGATTCAATGCGGTTGTCGCTGCGCTGGGCAAAACGCTCACGTGCCGAATTCGACCGCATCGCCAACCGCAATGCGCTCTTTGGCATCGTCCAGGGGGGCATGTTCACCGACCTCCGCGAAGAGTCGCTCGCCGCGTTGGTCGATATCGGGTTTCACGGCTATGCAATCGGCGGACTGTCCGTGGGCGAACCCAAGGACGAGATGCTGCGCATTCTTGACCACACCACGCCAAAATTGCCCAGCGATCGCCCGCGTTACCTCATGGGTGTGGGCACACCCGAAGACCTGGTGGCAGGCGTGGCGGCGGGGATCGACATGTTCGATTGCGTGATGCCCACCCGCAACGCCCGAAACGGCTGGCTCTTCACCCGATATGGCGACCTGCGACTGCGCAACGCCCGTTATCGCGACGATCCCAGCCCCATCGACCCCACCTGCAGTTGCCACGCCTGCGCGAATTTTTCGCGGGCGTATGTCCATCATCTGCAAAAGGTCAATGAGATCCTGGGCGCACGACTGGCCACGATCCACAATCTCCATTTCTATCTCACCCTCATGAGAGAAATGAGGGAGGCGATCGCCCAAGGGAATTTCGAGGCCTGGCGGCGCCGCTTTGCGTCTGACCGGGCGCGAGGGGTGTGATGCCCGCCTGCAGCGCCACAGTCTATAATCGAAGGTTTGCCGAAAAGGAGAGAATTTCGTGCTGATTTCAACGGCTTACGCACAGGCCTCGGGCGGATCCGCAGAGAGCCAGCTGGTTGGTTTCCTGCCGATCATCCTGATGTTCGTGGTGCTCTACTTCCTGATGATTCGTCCTCAGATGAAGCGCAACAAAGAGCATCGCGCCATGATGGGCGCGCTCAAGAAGGGCGATGAAGTCGTCACCGCAGGTGGCATGGTCGGCCGCATCACCAAGGTCGGCGAAACCTACGTCACGATCGAAATCGCGCAACTGCCCGAGGCTCGCCACGGACAGGACCCGCAGGGTGTCGAGGTCACTTTCCAAAAAAGCGCCATCCAGACGCTGCTGCCCAACGGCACGATCAAAGCCATCTGATGCCAGCGGGTCGCTGAGCACCGATGCCGGGCAGTCCACGCTCGCCCGGCACCGCGAGGCACCAGCGACAGTCCGCGCATCACCACGATCTGGCCTGCTCCAGAGGACACGATGAACCGCTACCCGATCTGGAAATACATCGCGATGCTCATATCGCTGGTGCTGGGCCTGCTTTACACGCTACCGAATTTTTACGGTGAAGCGCCAGCGGTTCAGGTCTCAAGCGGGAAGGCCACCGTGAAGGTGGAGGCGGCCATGATGGGCCGGGTTGAAGCCACCCTGAAACGCGCGAGCATTGAGCCTACCGGCCTTTTTTTCGATGGCAATTCCGTCAAGGTGCGGCTGCGCGACAACGACACCCAGTTGAAGGCCAAAGACGCACTGATCGCCGATCTGAATCCCGACGTAGCCGACCCGTCCTACATCGTGGCGCTCAATCTGCTGTCGAGCTCGCCTGACTGGTTAACCTCTTTGCGCGCGCTGCCCATGTATCTTGGGCTTGATCTGCGCGGCGGCGTTCACTTCCTCCTTCAAGTGGACATGAAGCAGGCGCTGAGCAAGCGGCTTGATGCGACGGTGGGCGACCTGCGCACGCAACTTCGCGAGAAGAATCTGCGTCACTCGGGCATCGCCCGCTCGGGCGATACGATCGAGGTTCGGTTCCGCGACTCGGAAACCCGCTCGCGCACGCTCACGCTCCTGCGCGATACCCAACCCGACTTCACCTATGCCGAGGCAGGCGAGGGCAGCGAACTTAGACTGATTGCCACCTTCAAGCCCGAGGCCGCGCGCCGCGTGCAGGAATCGGCACTCAAGCAGAACATCACCACGCTATCGAACCGGATCAACGAACTGGGCGTGGCCGAGCCCATCATTCAGCAGCAGGGCCTGGATCGTGTCGTGGTGCAACTGCCAGGCGTACAGGACACCGCCAAGGCGAAAGACATCCTGGGACGAACCGCCACGCTCGAAGTACGCATGGTGTGCGAGGCCCCCGACGAGCAGGCCGCCTTCGCCGCCGGCACGGTTCCATTCGGATGCGAGCGCTATACCGAGCGCGACGGCCGCCCGATCCTGATCCGACGCCAGGTCGTACTCACCGGAGACAACCTCAACGATGCCCAGGCAGGCTTTGATTCGCAAACCCAGGAGCCCGCGGTTCATCTCACACTCGATGCCAAAGGCGCACGAATCTTTCGCGACGTCACTCGCGAAAACGTCGGCAAGCGAATGGCGATCCTGCTGATCGAAAAGGGTAAGGGCGAGGTGGTCACCGCGCCGGTGATCCGCACCGAAATTGGCGGCGGGCGCGTGCAGATTTCAGGCCGCATGACCACCACCGAAGCAAACGACGTGGCGCTCCTGCTGCGCGCAGGCTCGCTCGCAGCCCCCATGGAAATCATCGAGGAACGCACGATCGGTCCCAGCCTGGGCGCAGAAAACATCAGCAAGGGCTTCCTGTCCACGGTCTGGGGCTTTGCCGCGATCGCCGTCTTCATGTGCGCCTACTACCTGCTGTTTGGCGCGTTCTCCACCCTGGCGCTGGCGCTGAACGTGCTGCTGCTGGTGGCACTCCTGTCGCTCCTGCAGGCCACGCTCACGCTTCCCGGTATTGCTGCGATCGCGCTCACGCTCGGCATGGCGATTGACGCCAACGTACTGATCAATGAACGCATTCGCGAAGAACTCCGAAACGGCGCCACACCCCAAGCGGCGATCGTCGCCGGGTATGAGCGCGCCTGGGGCACCATTCTCGACTCCAACATCACGACGCTGATCGCGGGCGTGGCGCTGCTCGCATTCGGGTCCGGCGCAGTACGCGGCTTTGCGGTTGTTCACTGCCTGGGCATCCTCACCTCCATGTTCTCGGCCGTATTTTTCTCGCGCGGTCTGGTCAATCTCTGGTACGGACGCATGAAGCGCGTACCGAGCCTGTCAATCGGACAGATCTGGAAACCCGACACCGCGGCGGCCTCGCCCGGCAAACGCGGCTGATCGCGCGCCACCGCCCCCTGATACCACCGCCCAGCGAACCCGCAGGAAGCCACCATGGAATTTTTCCGGATTCGACGCGACATCCCGTTCATGCGCCATGCGCTGGTGTTCAACGTGATCTCCGTGCTCACCTTCGTGGCGGCGGTCGCGTTTCTCGCCATCCGCGGCCTCAATTTCTCGATCGAGTTCACTGGCGGCACCGTGATGGAGGTCGCCTATCCCAAGGCCGCCGAGCTCGAAACGATTCGAACCAAAGTCACCGAACTTGGCTACGCCGACGCGCAAGTACAGAACTTCGGCACCTCACGCGACGTGATGATCCGCCTGCCCCTGAAGGACGGTTCGGGGGCCGCCGCCGCACGCCAGAGCGATCAGGTCATGGCAGCGCTCAAGGCGGCCGATGCCGGCGTTGAACTGCGCCGGGTCGAGTTCGTCGGCCCGCAGGTCGGCAAGGAGCTCTTCACCGACGGCGCCCTCGCACTGCTCCTGGTGGTGGTGGGCATCATGATTTATCTTGCCTTCCGATTCGAATGGAAATTTTCGGTGGCGGCCATCGTTGCGAACCTGCACGACGTCATCATCATTCTTGGATTTTTCGCAGCGTTCCAGTGGGAATTCTCGCTTTCGGTGCTCGCTGCCGTGCTGGCCGTGCTGGGCTACTCGGTCAATGAATCGGTCGTGATCTTCGACCGGATCCGAGAGAACTTCCGCAAGATGCGAAAGGCCAGTACCACCGAGGTCATCGACAACGCGATCACGTCCACCATCTCACGCACCATCATCACGCACGGCTCCACGCAGATCATGGTGCTGTCCATGCTGATTTTCGGTGGACCCACGCTCCACTATTTCGCGCTCGCACTCACCATCGGCATTCTGTTTGGCATCTATTCATCGGTGTTCGTGGCGGCGGCCATCGCCATGTGGCTGGGTGTAAGCCGTGAAGATCTGGTAAAGCCGCCCAAGAAAAACCAGGAAGGCGAGCCCGAGCTGCCCTGAGCGATCCCTGGCCCGCGAGCCGGCCAGCTTCACGATCGCGGCACGCCCGCCTTCGCCCCTCGTGCGACCCCGTAGAAGGTTTTCCTCACCATGGATATCGCCCTCTGGATCCTTGCCTTCGCACTGATCGCTGTCGGCCTCGTCGGCACGGTGATGCCAGCCTTGCCAGGGCCGCCGCTGGTGTTGCTCGGCATTCTGCTCGCCGCCTGGATCGATCGCTTCGCCAAGATTTCGGGGCTGGTCTGCGCCGTGATCTCGGTGCTCGCCCTGGCAGCGATCGCCATTGACTGGATCGCTGGCGCCATGGGTGCCCGCAGGGTGGGGGCATCCAAGTGGGCCGTGATTGGCGCGACCGTGGGCGCCATCCTCGGGGTGCTGAGCGGCTTCTGGGGCCTGCTGTTCATGCCGCTCGCCGGTGCCGCGATTGGCGAGTTTGTCGCCCGCCAGGACTTGCTGCGCGCGGGTCAGGTCGGGCTTGCCACCTGGGTCGGCATGCTGCTGGGAACGGTCGCTAAACTCGCGATTGTCGCCATGATGATCGGCATTTTCGCGGGGGCGCTGCTACTCGCCTGAGTCGATGAATACCTCTACATTGCGCATCTGGGATCTGCCCACGCGGCTCTTTCACTGGGGGCTCGCACTCAGCCTTGCCGGATCGATCATCAGCATCAAGACCGGTCACACCGATTGGCATTTCCGATTTGGCTACCTGATCCTCACGCTGCTGCTTTTCCGACTGATCTGGGGCTTCGCAGGCCCGCGCTATGCGCGCTTTTCAAGCTTTCCGCCTAGCTTGACCGCCGCCTGGGCCTACGTCCGCGGACGCGCCGCCAACACCCCAGGCCACTCACCGCTGGCAGCGTGGTCGGTTTACGCGCTCCTCGCCTCGTGCGTGTTTCAGGCGGTGAGCGGACTCTTTTCCAATGACGGCATCATTTGGGACGGACCGCTTCGGAAGTGGATCTCAGGCAGCGCGAGCGACACCATCACCGCGCTTCATCTCGCCAACCGATTTGTGCTGATTGCCCTGATCACGCTTCACCTGCTTGCAATCGCCTGGTACCGGTTCATACGCGGCAAACGCCTGGTGCGGCCGATGATCAGCGGCGACAGCGCAGAGGCGCCGGCCGACGCCGAACCCGCGCAAGACAACCTCGCAGTGCGACTGCGCGCGCTCGCGATTTTTCTTGCCTCAGGTGCGGCGGTCGGTTGGCTGATTCGCTGAGCGCCCCGCGCGCGTCAGCCCCCGCCGCCGTGACGACTGATCAGCGAACCTGCCGGAAATTTTCGTGGCACTCGCGGCATACCCGCGAGGTGGCGCCCACCTGGGCCTTGAGTCCATCAAGCGTGGCCACCGCGGCCGGCAGCTTGGCGGTTTGAGCCTTGAGATCGCCCTGCAGTTTGGTGAACGTGGCGGCGTCTTTCCAGGGGTCACCCTTGATCTTGGCCGCGCCGGTGTTCGATCCCGGCGGGAACGCATCCCAAGGCAGGTGACTCACCACGTCAACCACCCGCGCCGACGCCTGGGCCGCCGCGGCATCGAACGGCACATCGCCTCGCGCCATGGCGCCCAACCGCCCCATGTGCGTGGTGAGCACGGTGAAGGCCGACTGGCGATACTTGATCGCATCATCGGGTTTGGCGAACTGCGCCGATGCGGTAGCGCTGTAGAGCGCACCGGAGACAGCGAGCACTGCTGCGGCAAGAGCGAGACGTTTCATGACGACATCCTCGGAACGATGCGATGGGGGGTGGAGCGCCTTTCGGCAGTCCGGCAGCTTCCGAGGATATCAGCCCTCCTTTGAACCACCTTTGATTGACCCGCTCAGTCGCTCAGTCGCTCAGCCCGTGAGGCGGACGACCGGGCACCGACGCGGCCCCCCTCAATTGAGCCACACGACTACCTGCTCGCGGGTTCGCCCGCGAATCCCCCGGGCTGCCAACACCCTCCCTCAGATTCTGCGGGCGAGTTCGGCCGCTTTACCGATATAGCCTGCCGGCGTGAGCGCCCGAAGACGCACCCGCGCCTCCTCCGGGATATCGAGCGTGTCGATAAAGCGCAGCAGATCCTGGGCAGTGAGCGAACGGCCGCGGGTCAGTTCCTTTAGCTGCTCGTAGGGGTTGGGGACCCCATAGCGACGCATGACGGTCTGAATCGCCTCGCCCAACACTTCCTGGTTGGCGGCCAGATCATGGGCCAGGCGGTCTCGATCAACCTCGAGCTTACCGAGCCCACGCAAGCAGGCATCGAATCCGAGCAGCGCATGACCCAGCGCAACGCCAACGTTTCGCAACACCGTGGAGTCGGTGAGGTCGCGCTGCCAGCGCGAGATCGGAAGCTTCTCGGCAAGGTGCCTGAGGAGCGCGTTGGCCAACCCGAGATTGCCCTCTGAGTTTTCAAAATCGATCGGGTTGACCTTGTGCGGCATGGTCGACGAACCCACCTCGCCCGCTTTGAGCTTTTGCCTGAAATACCCAAGCGAGATATAGCCCCAGATATCGCGATCGAGATCAATGAGAATGGTGTTGATCCGAGCCAGCGCATCGAACAACTCGGCCATGTAGTCGTGTGGCTCGATCTGAATCGTGTAGGGATTGAAGGTGAGGCCCATGGATTCGACCACCCGCCTGCAGTGCGTCTCCCAATCGATCTCAGGACAGGCAACCTGGTGGGCGTTGTAGTTCCCCACTGCGCCGTTCAACTTCGCAAGGAGCCTGACCTCGGAAAAACGATCGACTGCGCGCTCCAGACGGGCTACGAAATTCGCGAGCTCCTTGCCGAGCGTGGTGGGCGAGGCGGGCTGACCGTGCGTGCGAGACAGCATTGGCACATCGGCCAGCGTGTGTGCGAGCTCGCGCAGACGATCCGTCACCGCTTGAAGTGCCGGCAGCATCACCTGCTCGCGCGCCGCGCGAAGCATGAGCGCGTGGGAGGTGTTGTTGATGTCTTCAGACGTGCAGGCAAAGTGGATGAACTCCGCCGCGCGCTCAAGCTCGGCATCCCCCTGCACCGATTCCTTGAGGAAATATTCGACCGCTTTGACGTCGTGGTTGGTACGCGCTTCGATCGCCTTGATGCGTGCGGCTTGCGGCGCGCCGAACTGATCCGCAATCGCCCGCAATCGCGCGCGTGCAGGTTCCGAAAACGCAGGCAGCTGAGGCAGGCCGGCTTCGGCGAGCGCCAGCAGCCACTCAACTTCGACCCTGACCCGCCATCCCATGAATCCCGACTCGGACATGAGCGCGCGCAGCGCGCCCAATTTCGGTGCATAACGCCCGTCGAGTGGGCTCAGTGCCTGGAGCGCAAACGCAGAGGATTCGTCGGAAACACTCATCGGAGTGGGGCGCAGCGCCAGGAAATTTAAGGAATCGCAATGCTAGCACCCGTGCGCCGGACGCCCCTTCACGGAAGATCTGACCAATGCTGCGACGCCTTGATACAACGGCGAAATTCTCATCCGTTCGAAGGATAGTCGATTGATATACTCAAGGGCTCTCGCCTGTCGGCCTCCCGAAGTCTGGTTTGTCCTGCAGAGCCTGGAAAAAACTCCTCCTTTCAGAGCAGATACCCTGATGAAACTCGTCGGCTCCCACGGCAGTCCCTTCGCACGCAAAGTGCGCGTTGTGATGGCCGAGAAGAAAATCGATTGCCAGTTCGAGTCCATCAATGTGGCCGAAAGCCACGCCCACACGCTGCAGTTCAATCCCCTCGGCAAAGTTCCTTACCTCGTCCTCGACGACGACGAAGTGTTGTTCGATTCGCGCGTGATCGTTGACTACCTCGACAACCTCACCCCGGTGCATCGTCTGATCCCGGCAAGCGGCCGCCCGCGCGCCGAGGTCAAGGTCTGGGAAGCTTTGGCCGATGGCATGCTTGAGGCGGCCGGTCTGATCAGACTCGAATCCATGCGCCCCGAGGCACAGCAGAACGAAGCCTGGGTGCTCAAGCAGCAGAGTAAGGTCGATGCCGCACTCGCCGCGCTGTCAAAACGCCTGGGTGATCATCCCTATTGCGTTGACGGCAAATATTCGCTCGCCGACATTGCGGTCGGCTGTGCACTGGGTTATCTGGTCTGGCGCTTTCCGCACCTGGAGTGGCGCCGCCTCTACCCCAATCTGGGCGCGCTGGTTGACAAGCTGTCGGCGCGGCCAAGCTTCGCCGATACCCTGCCGCCGGCCCACTGAGGTCGCGCGCTCGCGCCGCTGCTGCCCTGAAAATAGTCGGGCTGACTTCGGTCGCGCAGCACTCGCCGCGCTTAGCCGCGCCCTTTCAGCGCCCAGCGCCATAGCGACTGCGGCTGCATGGGAATGATGAGCAGCCAGTGCTCAACAATGGCGAGTACCAGGAGCGAGCCCACCAGCCCCAGCGCCGTTTCTTCATAGGCGCTGTCGGTTCTGACCGCCGCCACCCAAACCAGCACCGCAATCACGCTGGCCAGCCCGACGCTGAACGGAAACAGCGCATTGAAGCGCCGACGCGAAAAATAACTGAGCAGGTAGTGAAGCGACGGTGGCAGAAAGGGCTCATAAAAATTCTTCACGCCCAGAAAAATATTGAGCTTGGCGCTTAGCCGCATCACCCATAGCACCAGCCACACCTGCGCTGCGACCGGATTGGGCGCGCTGAGGCTTGGCAGCAGCACCGCCACCCCCAGCAATAGCAACGCGAGCTCGTGATGAGCAATGGCGGTAAAGGCATACCAGGCGCGGCGCCAACCCAACACAGGCGGGCAAGGCTCACGGTTCGGTCCGGTTACCAGCCCCAGCAAAAACGCCACCTCCTGCCACGCCCAGACCAACACTGCCGACACAAAGGCGAGGTAGGCACCCAGCGGCGTGACGAGATCGCGCGTCACCACCACTCCCGCCATCCCAAGAAGCAGCAGGAGCGAGGCCGCAGCCATGGCCTCACGCTGCCGGCCCGCCGAAGGCTGAATCGCGCGCAACACCAGCCCGGTGGACAGCCACCACACGCCAAGCGTGAACGCGATGGGGACGAGAAGCGCCACGGGGAATCAGGCTCGCTGCAGAGGCGGTGGGCGACGCATCACCAGCTCGGCGCGAGCCGCGCATCGTCGGGTAGCCGATTCTCGCGTACCGGAAGCAGGAACATGCGGCTGAAGACAACGGCCGCCTGCGCCGCAAACAGCCCGCGCCGGATCGTGGCCAGGACGCCCCCCTTCGACTTTTCAGCATCAACCGCGTTCTGAAGGTCACGCAGACGATTCAGACCTGCGATGAATCGCGGATCGTCGTAACAGAGTGTGACCGGGAACACCTGCTTACAGATCTCGGTGGTGATCGCAAATACCTTCTGATCGTATTCGGTGGGGTCGAGCCCGAGCGCCTGATGGAGCGCAGGCCGAGTGTGATCACGGACATACATGGTGGCAAACACGGCAAGCTGGAAGAACCGGATCCAGAGTCGGTTCACGCCTGTGAGCAGTTTCGGATTGGCGCGCATGAGAAGCGCAAACGCCTCACCATGCCGGAACTCGTCGTTGCACCATTTCTCGAACCACAGAAAAATGGGGTGAAAGCGAAGCTCGGGGTGACGCTCCACCTGCCGGTAAATCGTGATGTACCGCGCGTAGCCGATTTTTTCGGAGAGATAGGTGGCGTAGAAAATGAATTTGGGCTTGAAGTAGGTGTACTTCTTCACCTTGGTGAGCAGCCCCAGATCAACGCCAATGCCAAAGTCTTTCAGCCATTGATTGATGAAGCCCGCATGTCGCGATTCGTCGCGAGCCATGTAGCCGAAGAGCGCCTTGATATCCGGGTTGTCCACCTTGCGGCGCAATTCTGCGTAGAGCACGCAACCTGAGAACTCGGAGGTGATCGAGCTGATCAGGAAGTCGGTGAATTCCTTGTAGAGCTCGGGATCAAGCTTCGAGTAATCACGATCCATAT
>JAGWXN010000513.1 GCA_018969885.1 Betaproteobacteria bacterium
CCCGAATGTTTCACCAGCAACCCAAATTCCGGGCCATGGCGCGGGATCGGGTGATGGTTCCGCTTTCGGAAGGTCGCGAGACGGTCTGAGGGGTGTTTTCGGCTTCGCAGGCGACACTACCCCCTACCCCCGTTGTTTATAGCGTGCCGGGGTCAGCACTTCTTCGACGCTATGGACTGGCCCCACCCAGGCGCGCGGCCGCCAGCGCGAACAGCTCGCGCAGTGGGTGATGGGAGGCATACATCAGCCGCACACGACGGGTGTTTCGGATCATCGCCACCCCGATCTTGAGCAGGCGCACGCGGATCGTCGCCGCGCACGCGCTGGCCAGTTCGGTGGCCTGCAGCGCCAGCGCCCGCAGCCGGTGCATCAGCGTGTAGGCCAACGCCGCGAGCAGCAACCGGAACTGATTGGCCAGGAACTTGTGGCAACTGGCCCGGGTGCCGAACAGATCGAGTTGTGCTTCCTTGATCCGGTTCTCCGCCTCCCCGCGCTGGCAGTACAGCCGATCGTAGAGCTCTTCGGCTTTACCCTCGACGTTGGTGACCACGAAGCGCGGGTTGTTGCCCTGCGCTCCGTACTCGAGCCGGGCGATCACCCGGCGCTCGTGCGCCCAGCCCTTGGCCGCGTAGGTGAACTCACCGATCTCGCGCTGCTTGATGCCACTGGCGGCGTACTGCTCGGCCAGCGCCTGTTCCACCATCGAGACTTGGTACTCCAGCCGCGCATTGCGCGCCACGCCCAGGATGTAGCCCACGCGGTGGCGCTCGCACCAGCGCATCAGCCGCTCCCGGCAGAACCCCGAGTCCCCCCGCACGATGATCGGAACCTGCGGCCACACCCGGCGCAGCCGTGCGATGAGCAACTTCAGCACCGCAGTGACGTTCTTCGCCCCGTCGATGCGGCTTCGCCTCAGATAGCACGCCAGCATCGCCTCCCCGCAGAACACATACAGCGGCAAATAGCAGTGCTGATCGTAGTAGCCGTGGAACTGCCGCAGCTCCTGGCTCCCGTGCAGGGGCACGTCCGAGGCGTCGACGTCCAGCACCAGCCCCGTCGGTGTACGCTCATGGCTGGCGATGAACTGCTCGATGAGCACCTCGTGCAGCGCCCATGCCTGTGCCCGCGTGGCGCGCGTCTCCAGTCGGCTGAGCGTCGGCGCACTGGCCAGCGCCGCATCACCGTCCACCGCCGTCTGCATCACCAGGTCGTTGCGCAACCGGGCGTGATCGTTCAGGTCCTCGTAACCGCAGCACAGCCCGTAGATGCGCTGTGCCAGCAGCGTGCGCAGCGAATGGCGGATACGATCCGGATCGCGTGGGTCGCTGAGCTTCCCGGCCGCCAGCCTCGTCAGCCCGATGCGCCGATCGACTTGGCGCAGCAGCATCAGCCCTCCGTCGCTGGACAGATCACCGCCCGAGAAATCCGCCTCGATCACACGGCGCCCGAGCTTGCCGAAATCGATCCCACTACCGGTACACTTTGGCATGGCGAAGCCTCCTCCCAAACATCTCGCAAGTGCTTGGAAAGCCTCAGGCTTTGGAGGTTTCGCCGCCTATCTCATGAAATTTGCGGGTTAGCTCGAACGTTGGGCGTCTGAGGAACTGCCGGAGTAGACTTTCTCGATATCAACCGTTGCGGGTGCCGCCCCATGAATTTCACGATCGAAGCGGAATTGGAAGACGACGGGCGCTGGGTCGCTGAAGTGCCGGAACTGCCGGGTGTCCTGGCTTATGGCGCCGACCGCAATGAAGCCATGTCCCGGGCGCAAGTGCTCGCGCTTAGGGTCATTGCCGAGCGCCTGGAGCATGGCGAAGCTTTTCCGCAATCCATCCACATGTCGGTTCCCGCGTGAATCAGTGGCCGTCCGCTAAAGCTCGCCGGGTTCTTGCAGCGCTTCTTCACATCGGTTGGGTCATCAAGAGGCAATCGGGGTCTCATCGAACGCTGGCCCGTGTCGGCTATCCCGACTTCGTGTTCTCATTTCAGGCTCTTC
>JAGWXN010000514.1 GCA_018969885.1 Betaproteobacteria bacterium
GGACCACCCCCAGCACCGGCAATAGCTGCGGCAAGGTGATATCGCGCAGCACCGCCCAGGGTGAGGCCCCATCAATTCGCGCGGCCTCCTGCGTTTCGCGAGGGATGGCGGCCAACCCTCCCAGCACCACCAGTGTCATGTAGGGGGCCCAATGCCAGACATCGGCCGCCACCACGGCAGCCATGGCGAGCACCCGGTCGGCGAGCCACACTTTGTCGGCCAGCACCGGAATAAAAAACCCGAGCAGGTGATGCACCACGCCAAACTCGGGATTGAGGAAGAAGCGAAATGAAATGCCGATCAGGGCCGGGCTCATCACGAAGGGAAGGATGAGCGCCACCCGGGCAATCGAGGACAGCCGCCCCTCGCGCTGCAGAAGGAGCGCGGCACCGAGCGCGAGCATTAACGTAGCCGCGACATCGGCCACCACGAAGACGGCGGTGGCCACCAACGACTCGCCGAACTCCGGATCGTCGGTCAGGAGATCGGTGTAGTTGGCTGCACCGACCCAGTCGCCTGGCGTGTCGCGCTGCGCGAGCTTCCAGCTTCGAAAGCTGAGCGCGAGCGAATAGCCGAGCGGAAATAGCGCCATCGCCGCCACGAAGAGCAGCGCTGGCGCCAACAACCACACATGGATGGGAATCCGTCGGATCACCCGCGCATCGCCCGCCGTACGCGGCCTGCTGCCGCATCCAGTCCCGCCTTCACCTGAACCTGGCCCGCCGCGATGTCACTGATGGTGGCCTCCAGAATGTCACTCACCTGCCCCCATTGGGGAAAGAGCGGTGTGCCTTTTGCGCCCTTCAGGGCCTGGGCGCCAAACAGATGCATGCCCCCGAATCGCACGTTCACGTCGCCATCCAGCAGATTAGCTGTTTGCACCGCCACCACTTCATTGAGCTTCGGATCGAGCAGCACAGACCGTTCGATGGCCGGATCGGTGAGCCAGGTGAGGTATTCCATGGCTGCGTCCTTGCGGCGGCTGTTCCGATTGATGCCGTAGAACCAGGTGTTGGTGTAGGTGGTGGCGTCGCGGCCGGGCATGGCAGGTAGCGGCGCAAACCCGACCTGATCGCGCTTGAGCGTGGAGGTTTTCGGGTCGGTAAGCATCGCATAGCGCCACCACCAGACTGGGACCATGGCCGAGCGCCCCTGCGCCACCGAATTGACGGCATCGGTTTCGTTGAAGGTGGCCGACCCCGGGGGCGCCACCTTGTGCTTGAGCATGACATCAATATAGGCCTGAGTGGCAGCCACCCCTCGTTCACTGTTGAAGGCGGGTTGCCCCTTGGAATCGAGAAGGTCGCCCCCCATTCCCCAAAGGTAGTTGAACCAGATCATCAGGTTCTGGCCACCTGTTTTGCCGTAGTACATGGCCACGCCCGCGAGGTCGGTCTTACCTTGAATTTGACGACCGATTTCGACCATCTGGTCCCAGGTTTCGGGCGGCTGCAGATTGAGTCGTGAGAAGACATCCTTGCGATAGAAGAGCAGTTGCACATGGCCCCGGATCGGAAGCCCCATGACGTTGCTGCCGTTACCGTTCTGGTCACGCGCGGCACGCAGGTGCGCATACGGGTAGCGCGACTCCACATCAATTTTCTTTTCTGCGAGCCGAGCGTTAAGAGGATCAAACAGACCGTAGAGCGAGGGCCCCCAGACGTCCATGGCACTCAGCACATCGTATTGATCGGTTTTGGCCACCAGTTCGGCGGTGAGCTTTTCGCGCATGCTTGGAAACGGCACATACTGGTACCGAACCTTGATGCCCGTGAGCGCCTCGAACTCGGCGAGTTTTGCTTCGTGAGCGCTGAACTGGGGTGCTACGACCGAGAGGACATTTACGGTGGCACCTGCGAAGGGCCTGCCGGGCTTTAGCGCCGACGCTGAGGCCTGGGCCAGTGCTGGCGCCGGCAGTAACCCGCCCGCGGTGGCGAGCTTGATGAGATCGCGTCTTTTCATGGTTGTCTCCTGGAAGGTTTGATCAGGTTAT
>JAGWXN010000515.1 GCA_018969885.1 Betaproteobacteria bacterium
TTTCGCGGCGCAGATCGCGCGGCTGATTCACTACCGACGCAGCATCGAGGAGCCGTTCGATGGGGACGGCGCGCCCGAGGTGGGAATAGAGCACATCAAACGTGCGCGCCTCCGCCGGGCTGAGCTGCATCGCCTCACGTTCGCCGAGAAAGATCGTGTGCGAGGCGACGTCCCAGCGCAGGTCGTAGAACGCGGTCAGCGCCGGTGCGCGCTGTGCGAGCGACCGGCGCGAGCGGAGCACGGGCTGCTGAGCGGCGGCCTCCATCTGCCTGCGGTGAGCGGCGTCCTCGACGAAACGCTGCGCACGACGCTCACGCTGCGCATCCAAATCGGAGGGCAGCAGGTATTCGCGCACGCCCACGCGCAACGCGCGACGCGCCCGGTCGAGTTCCCTGCCGCTGCGATCGATCAACAGCGTATACGGAAGGCGCAGCCCGCGCTGCCACATCGTCTCCAGCAGCAGCAACCCTCCGGCATCAATCTCGGCGACCAGCACAGCCAGCGCATCCGTCACGCGCCGCTCGCGGGCCTGAAATTCCAGCAGCGTCAACGCCTCACTCATACTGCCGGCCTGATACACACGGCAATCCGCCTGCAGAAGTCCTTTCGCTACCGCCGCATCCACGTCGCAATTCCCGGCGAGATAAATCGCCTGTCTCATGTTCGCCCCCGATTCGGTCAGCCATACGCTGCCTGAACGGTTATCCTCGGTAACTATTCAGGATTGGGTAGTGGAATCCGCAAAACGCGCCATCCCCGCCCCCTTGTATGGTAGGGACATGTGGGCATGGCAGACCGTCCCCCCTTCGGTCTCGAGACCGTCCCAAAGCTTGGCTCGCCATGCCCGAATTGAATCAAACTCGAACAGTTGCCTGAGGCGGCCCGGCTGACCTCGCATTGCAAGGATGAGACATCTCATCCACAACGAGAACGGTTCTGAAACAGACAAGGAGCAATCGGACATGATCACGGAAGGCTATGTGTGTGGCATCGATGTGAGCGCCAGCAAACTCGACGTGGCGCTTTATTGTGACAAGGAGTTCATCCGCGAATGGGTGGTCGAAAACACGGAAGAAGGCGTCGCCGCACTGGTACGCGAATTGAGCCAGGTGCAGCCGAAGCTGACGGTGATGGAGGCGACCGGCGGCTATGAAGAGCTGGCGCTCTACCGAATCCACGAAGCAACTCTGAGCGTCGCCCGAGTGAACCCGCGGCACACGCACCATTTCGGCATCTCGATGGGACTGCTGGCCAAGCAGGACAACATCGACGCCCGCTTGCTGGCGGAATATGGCATCCGAACCGATGTACAGCCGAGCACACTGAAAGACTTGGAAAACCGCGCGTTTTCCGCTGCTTTGGAGCGTCGCCGCCAGCTGGTCGATATGCGCACCGCAGAGATCAATCGCTCGAAGCAAAGTCACTTCACGGTGCGCGCAAAGATTAAACGACACATCGACTGGCTTACCCAGGAGATCGGGGACTGCGAAAAGGAAATGCGCGACCTCATCAAGAAGATGCCCGTGTGGAACGACAACGCTGACACACTCAAGACGGCCAAGGGCGTTGGTGACATCGTTGCCTTTACCCTGCTGGCCGACCTCCCGGAGCTCGGTACGCTTACCGCCAAGAAGATCGCCGCTCTGGTCGGCATCGCGCCCTATAACGACGACAGCGGAAAACGGAAGGGCTACCGTTCCTGTCGAGGAGGACGTGCCCACGTGCGCACCATTTTGTACAACGCCACCCTGTCTGCGATCCGCTGCGCAGGACCGATCCGCCAGTTCTACACGAAGAAGAAGGCGGAGGGCAAGCCATCCAAGGTCGCGATCGTAGCCGCCATGCGCAAGCTGCTGACCATTCTCAACGCCATGATGCGCGACCAAACATGCTTCAAACTGCCTGCTATGGCTTGACAAAGAACACAGTTGCTTCGGGGGGCGGGGATGCCGTGATTCGCGGACACCATTTGCAGGTTGAGCACTCTCG
>JAGWXN010000516.1 GCA_018969885.1 Betaproteobacteria bacterium
ACCGTGCCGGCGGCGAGACCACCGTCGTAGCGGTAGCGCCGCATTTCCGGCAGACATACCCGCCCCATGGTCACGGCCGACGCCACACTCGACCCGGACACCGCTGCGAACCCGGCGCAGGACAGGATCGTGGCTGACGCCAGTCCGCCCCGCCAATGGCCCACCCACGCATACGCCGCCGCAAACAACGCCTGCCCCATGCCGCATGCCGAGGCAATGGACCCCATCAGCACAAAGAGCGGAATCACCGCCAGGTCGTAATAGGCCGCGTAGGAATAGGGATAGGTACCAAGCGCCATCAGCGCCGCATCAATGCCGTTCAGCACAGCGAAACCGATGCTGCCCACCAGGAACATCGCGATGCCGATCGGCATGCGAAGCGCAAGGAGCGCAAGCATGGCGACCAGGCCGAGGGCCCCGATCGCTTCTGAACTCATATGCGCTCCTCGGTGGTCGAAATATGTCGCCAGCCCGACCACGCCTGCCCCAGACAGACCAGCGCAAACATCAGAGCGCCAAACGCGGCGCCCAACTTGAATGGCCAGTGCGGCCAGCGCAGCATGTTGCCGATCTGACTCCAACCATACACCGCCTCGGCCGCCACCCGCCAGGCGATGACCAGAAACAGAATGCCCCCGGCCAGCGACATGAGCGACGGCAACCAGCGGAGCGACGGACGATCCAGCCACCGATCAAGCAGATCCACGGCAATGTGTCCGCCGGTGGCACCACACCACGCCAGAGACAGAAACACAATGAGCGCCATCGCATACTCGGTGGCCTCGAGCGAGCCCCGGAATGGCATGTTGAAAAAATAGCGGAGCACGACATCGACCACGGTGAGCACCGTGAGTGCAAGCAGGATCACACCCGCCCCCAGCGCCATCAGGCGCAGGAGCCGCTCGAATGCATTCTTGGGATTATCAGAGCCGTCCATGCACGCTTCACCGAACCAGTCGTCCGATGGCCTCGTCAACGCTCATGACATCGCCAAAGAACAGAGCAAAGTTATCAAGCGAGGTCACGTGCTCTTCATGGGTGAACGCGGAGTTGGCATCCGACAGCATCACCACCCGATAGTCGAGCATCATTGCATCCCGCGCGGTGGATTCGCAGCATACGTTGGTGGCCGTGCCTGCCACCAGGAGCGATTCGATTCCGCGGCGGCTGAGCTGCTCGTGCAGATCAGACGAACCCTGGATAAAAGCGCTGTACATGATCTTGCGCGCAAACAGATCCGAGGGCTGGGCATCGAGCGCAGGAAAAAGCTGGAACCCTTCGGAGTCTTCAGCCAGCTTGGCAAGCCGAGCCTGTACCCGCGCCGGCTCGAGCATGTACTGATGATGGCGCGCCCAACGCTCGGTGGCACCGCGCGCGGTGGTCTGAACCCAGGCCACACATCCTCCCGCCTCACGCAATGCCTGCGCCGTCCGATTGATGGCCGGCACCGTTGCCCGCGATGCAGCCACCTCAGCGGGAAAGCCCGGCGCGCAGAAATAGTTCTGCATGTCGACCACCACCAGTGCGGTGCGCTGCGCCGTGATCGACTGATGCGCCGGGATCGTGCCCTGCCGGCGCAGCACGCGATCACGCACTGCGTCGGACATGGCATAGGTCTGCACGGGCGTGGCGCTCAACGGACTACCGCAAGCTGCTGGCGCTTGCCACCCTGGTAGGTGAAGAGCGTGAGTGCGCCGTTACGGATGTCGCCCTTGTTGTCAAAGGCGATAGTGCCGGTCACACCCTTGTAGTTCGACTTGCCGAGTTCGGGCAAATAGGCCGAGGGCCGCGCGGAGTTGGCACGCACCATGGCGTCGGCCATCACCATCACAGCGTCATACACATAGGGCGCATAGAGCTGAACATCGGCGTTGAAGCGCTTCTTGAACCGCTCACCGAAGGCCTCCATCGCTTTCTTCTGCTCACCCTCGACGCCGCCCGCTTCAGCGCAGACCACCTGGTTGTCAGCCATGGCATCGCCCGCAAG
>JAGWXN010000070.1 GCA_018969885.1 Betaproteobacteria bacterium
GGCCTGTGCCGACGCGAGCGGGCTGGCCGCAACCGCCGTGAGGACGGTGACAGCCTTGAGCGCGCGCCGGCGCCCTCGCGATGGCTGTGCGTGTTCGGGACGCTGATTCATTGCAGGCTCCTTGATGAATGGCGCTCGATAAGCGAGTCAGAAAAACAGTCGCATGCCGGCGAGCGAAATGGCTGGCACGTAGGTGATGAGCGCAAGCGCGACCAGGTACAGAAACAGGAACGGCACGATGCCGCGATAGATCACCTTGAGCGGCAGACCCAGTACCGACTGTGCGACAAAAATATTGATGCCGAACGGTGGATGAAATAGACCGATTGCCAGGTTCACGGTGAGTACGATGCCGAAGTGCACGGGGTGGATACCGGCGGACTGCACGATGGGCATCAGAAGCGGGGTGAGAATCAGAATGGCCGACAGCGGATCGATGAAGCAACCCACCAGGAGCAGCAGGAGATTGAGCGCAAGCAGCACCTGCCAGGTGGAGAGGTCTAGCGCCTGTAGCCACGCCACCAGCGCTGCCGGCACCTGGTTCACCGTGAGCAGCCAGGCAAAAATGCTGGCGCAGGCCACGACAATGAGAATTTGCGCGGTGAAATAAGCGGTCTGGCTGGCGGCCTGAATGATGTCGCGCCAGGACAGCTCTCGGTATACAAACCGGGTGACGAGCGCCGCATAGACGCAGGCGACCGCCGCGGCTTCGGTGGGTGAAAACACGCCCCCGTAGATGCCGCCCAGAATGATGACCGGCGCACCCAGCGCCCAGAGTCCTCTGCGAAGCGCCAGCAGAAAGCGGCGGGCCTCGAACGGCGCACCGCCTGGAATACCGGCCCGTCGCGCATACCAGATCACATAGAGGGCAAGCATCAGACCGATCAGAAGCCCCGGGAAGATGCCGGCGGCATAGAGCCTGGGCACGCTCTCCTGCGCGGCGACCCCGTAGACAATCATGGGGACGCTGGGCGGAATGATGATGTCGATCGCACCCACCGCGGTGATGAGCCCCGCGGAGAAATGCTCAGGATAGTTGGCCCGGCGCATGGCCGGCACCATGATGCGCCCCACGGTGGCGACAGTGGCCGCACTTACCCCCGAAATGGCGCCAAAGATGGCTGACGTGCCGACCGTGGTCACCCCCAGACTGCCTCGCACGTTGCCCACGCCCGCCTGGACTGCATCCACCAGTCGCTGAGCGACGCTACCGCGGCCCATCAGTTCGCCTGCGTAAATGAAGAACGGAACCGCGAGAAGTGCAAAGGCGTCGATCGAACCGAACAGGTTCTGATGGATCACATTGAGCGGTGTGTTCGAAAAGAACAGCAAAGCCACCGCGCTGGAGGACAGCAGCACCAGGTAGATGGGAAAGCCTGCGAGCAGCAGCGCGATGGGCAGTAGCCCGAGGGCAAAGCTCATAGGTTGTCGTGCTCGCGCGCAGGCTGATTCCAGCGACGTGCGAGCAGATGCCAGAGCGCGCCCGCCGCAATCAGCGTGAAGCCGATGGCGACTGCAGCATGGGGAATCGCCATCGGGATGTTCGCCGCATCGCTGCGGCGATCGAGTTCGGCCATGGTGATCACGAATTTCCACGATTGGAAGGCGACGACCGTGGCCGTGGCCGCCAGCAGCAGGAGCTCCAACAGACGCAGCGCCCGCTGCACCCCCCGCGGGAGCCCGCGAACCAGCACGTCCATACGCAGGTGGGCATTTCGCCAGCCCACGACGACTGCGCCCAGAAAGGCCATCCAGACCATCATGTAGGTCTGGATTTCGTCGGCGCCAAATATGGCCTGGCCAAATACATAACGCCCGACCACGTTGGCGAAATTGAGGCACACCGCCGCAATGACGAGCAGCCCGAGCCCAGTGAGCAGCGCGTCGGCCAGGCGCTCGATCGCGCGCTCGATCAGCATGGCTTACTTGAGCCGGTCGGCGGCCTGTACGAGCGCATCGTACTCGGCCTGCACGGCAGGGTTCTTGGACAGCAGCTCGCCGCCGAGCTTGCGCAGGTCGGCCATCATCTTGGCCTGCTCGGGCGCCGGGAGTTTGAGCAGCTGTCCGCCGTTTTGGGTCCAGCCGTCGTTGGCGCGTTGGATTGTGGCGGCAGCGAATCCGAACGCCACCTTGTCGACTGCAGCGCCAGCCTCATCGATTGCCTTCTGCAAATCGGCCGGCAGGCTCTGGAACCACTTGCGGTTAACCACCACCGTGGACACGACGATGCCGGGGTGAATTTCCGTGACGGCCTTGGCGGCGTCATAAAACTTCATGGGGGTGAGCACCGGAATGCCAGCCAGCAGGCCGTCGATCGCGCCGCTCTGGAGCGCGGGCAGGACCTCGTTGAGCGCCATGGGTACGGGCGTTGCGCCGAGCGCTTTCATGGGTTCGATCTGAAGCGGCGTCGCAAACACGCGGATCTTCTGGCCCTTGAAGTCGGCGAGGTTGCGAATGGGTTTACGCGAAAGAATCACCACCGGACTGTTGTAGAACACGCCGATGCCCTTGACGCCCTTACCCTCGCCGATGGCGAGCGCACGCGGTCGATAGCTGGCATCACCCAGCACGCGGCCGAGATGCTCCGGCGATTCAAAGAGTCCGATCGCGTCCAGCGCCTGAAACCGGGGCTCGGTGCCGACCAGGAATGAGGTGGGGGTGACGAAGGCCTCGATGTTGCCGAGCACCACACCCTCGACCATGCGCGGAATCGCCCCCAATTGGCTTGCGGGATAGATCTCCACTTTGATGCGGTCGCCCGCACGCGGCTTCAGTTCGGCCTCGAAGCGGCGTAGCCATTCGTGCTGCACGTCATTGATGGTGGCGCTCGCCATTTTCAGGGTGACGGTCTGCGCCTGCGCGGGGGCAATCAGCGCGGCGGTCAGCAGCGCGAGTGCGCTGGTGCGTAGGAATGTCATGGTCTCCTCCTTGCCGTGTCAGGCATGTTGTGGGTGTCAGGTGGCGAGCGCTTCTCTGCCTTGGGCGGCTCGCAGGGAATCGGGGAATTCAGGCGCGAGCGGTGGGTGCCCGCGAATGAGGTCGGCAGCCCGCTCGGCGATCATCATGACGGCAGCGTTGATGTTGCCGCCGATGAGGCTGGGCATGACCGATGCGTCGATCACCCGTAGCCCCTCCACGCCGAAGACGCGAAGTTCGGGATCAACCACTGCGCCGTCTTCGGGAGCGAGGCCCATTCGGCAGGTGCCCAGCGGGTGGTGAACGGTGATGGATACCGCGCGAATGTGGGCGTCGAGATCGGCATCGCTGGTTTTTCCGGCGCCAGGCGCCCGTTCGGCCGCCACGAAGCGTCCGAGTGCGGGCTGCTCTCCCAAGTTGCGCGCAAGGCGCAGACCTGCGCGCAGTGTCTGCCAGTCGTGCTCGGCATCGAGAAAATTCTGGCGGATGCGGATCGGCTGTCGGGGATCGGCCGAAGCGAGCTCCAAGCGGCCGCGGCTGTGCGGCCGCAACACAATCGCCACGGTTGAGAAGCCGTCTTCGAACGGCCGACGGAAAGGCGGCAGCCATGGCGTGCCATTAAGCGGTCCGCCATGAAAGAGGAGCTGGACATTGGGCACGGGTTCGGCGTCCGAGGTGCGCAGGAACGCAGTGAGTGGTGCAGGCAGATCGGTGGCGTAGCCCCGGCCGAAAAAATACGCGTTCATGAGATGCCGAACGATCCGGTCGGCGCGCATGTTGTGCTGAAACGGGCCGGGTTCGCGCCGCCGATAGGCGACCGGTGCCATGACATGGTCCTGCAGATTGCGGCCCACACCGGGAAGTGCCGTGTGAAGCGCGATGTCGTGTGGGCGCAGATCCTCGGGGGCGCCGATGCCTGAGAGCATGAGGAGTTGCGGCGTGTTGATGACGCCGCCCGCAAGCAGCACCTCGCGATCGGCAAGCGCCACGCGCCGGTTTCCATCAACCTCGTATTCAACGCCGACCGCGCGCCGCCCGTCGAACACCAACCGGGTGGCGAGCGCGCGGACCTGGACGGTGAGTCCGGGGCGCTCCAGAGCGGGGCGCAGATAGGCGCTCGCGGAGCTCGCGCGCCGATTGTTGCGGATGGAACACTGGAAGAGGCCGAAGCCTTCCTGTTGCGCGCCGTTGTAGTCGGGCGTGATGGGGTGACCAGCGCTGGTTGCCGCTTCGAAGAAGGCATCAAAGAGCGGGTCGGGGTAGCGGTTTTCGCGCACTGCAACTGGGCCGCTGCCGCCGCGGAAGGCCGACTCGCCGCCTTCCCAGCTTTCGGTACGGCGAAAATAGGGGAGCGCGTCGGCATACGACCAGCCTGTGAGGCCGGAGGCCGCCCAACGGTCGTAATCAGAACGATGACCACGGACCCATGCCATGGCATTGATCGAAGACGAGCCCCCGATCACGCGGCCACGCGCGCATTCGACTGCGCGGCCGTTGAGATTTTCCTGAGGTTCAGCGAAGTAGCCCCAGTCGTGCAGGCGTTTGCCGAGAATGCGGCCCCAGCCAAACGGAATATGGATCCAGGGATCGCGATCCCAGTCGCCGGCCTCGAGGAGCAGCACGCGGGTGCCAGCGGTTTCGGAGAGCCGGTTGGCGAGCACGCACCCGGCCGAACCCGCGCCGACGATCACATAATCAAAACTGGCGCGCTCGCTCATCGCAGGCCACCGATCAGCCGGCGGCTGTAGCGGTGCGGAATGACGCGCGCGCGCTGAGTCGCTCAAGCCATGCCGAGATCGCTGGTGTGGGCGGCAGCCCGAACGGGAAGGCCACACAGCGACGCACCACCGGCCCAAGCGCGATGTCGGCGATGGTCAGGTTGTCGCCGGCCACCCACGTTGATTTGGCGAGTTGGCCGTCGAGGATCTTGAGCTCGGCAGCCAGGTTCTTGCCGGTGTCGGGGGCGCGCTCGGCCTCGGGCTTCTTGGCATCACGAAAGCCCGCCAGAAACACGGGATTGAGCGAGGCGAGGGTCCAGTCCATCCAGCGATCCACGTGGCTCCGTGCGGCCAGATCAGTGGGGTAGAGGCTGGCCGCTTTTTCTTTCGAGGCGACATAGCGCAGGATGGCGTGCGATTCCCAGATCGAAACGCCGCCGTCTTTCAGCGTGGGGACCTTGGCGGTGGGGGTCATGGCCAGGTACTCGGCGGTGGTGGTGTTTTCGAACTGGCGCCCGTAATCATGGCGCTCATAGGAAACGCCGAGTTCCTCGAGCAGGAACATCACTTTCTGAACATTGCCGGAGGTGGCCCGGCCGAGCAGCTGATACATGCGGTTCTCCCTGCGCAACAAGAGCGTGCGCTGAACAGTTGATGGATGCGGTGTCAGGCGGACAGCGGCTTGTAGGCCACCATCTCGATTTCAATCTTGGTGCTGATGACGGCGCGCGCCTCGACCGTGGTGCGGGCAAGCCGCCCGTCTGGGAAGTATTCTTTGAAGACGCCGTTATAGCGGCCGAAGTCGCGTGCGTCTTCAAGAAAGGTGGTGACCTTCACCACGTCGTCGAGCGAACAGCCTGCAAGCCCAAGAATGCGCTGGCAGGCGAGGATGGTTGCGCGGGTTTCTTCCTCGATCGTGCCCGACACCATGTTGCCGTGCTCGTCCTTGGCCACCTGGCCCGAGAGGAAGACGAAGTCGCCCGCCCGCACCGCCGGATGGAAGGGCAGGTTGGGGTTCTTTTTGCCAAATGTTTGGATCGTGCTCATGGTGGTGGATTACCTCGGAAAACACTCGATGATGTCCAGCCCCTGCTGGCGATCGATGAGATAGACCAGTCCGCGGTCGTCGATGGTGACATCGTTGGACGACACTCGGCGGCAGCCGGCGGGTGGGTCGGGTTCGTAGAAGCCGACCTCCTTGGGGCGGAATGGGTCGGCGACATCGATCAGGCGTAGCCCCTGGGCGAACCAGGCGAATGGAATGATGGTGCCGTTGAAGCGCTCGGAGGGCTGATGGCAGCCGGTCATGTGCTCTTGCGGTTCACCATCGGGGTCGATCCCGTCAACCTGGAAGGTTGCAATGGGCAGCGGCTGGGTTTCCTCGCTGATGTCGTAGATCCAGGTGTATGCGGGCGGAGAGGGCCGTAGCTTGGCCACGTCTTCGTCAGCCACCACCAGAATGTTCCGCCCCTTGAGCGGCACTGGAATGGGCAGCGCCGTGTGGGTGGGGTGCGGGTCGGCTGGACCCGGGTTGATGCCGGCTACCAGCTGCGGGCGCGACATGTCGGAGATATCAAGAATGTAGAAGCCGTGATGCCAGTAGGAGACGTAGAGTCGATTACCCAGACGCAGCGGATGGTGGCAGCGCGGCCGCGTGTAGTTGTCCCAAGGATAGTGCTCTCCGCCCGCCACGTGCTGCCCGGGGATCCACCAGCGGCCCACCTCCTGCGGACGGGCGGGATCGGCGAGATCGAGAATCATCATGATGTTGCCGACATAGCCCTCGGCCGTGGGCGAGATGTACGCGTAGCGGCCATCGAAGCTGAAGCGGTGAACGCCGCCGCCGACGGCGTTACTGACCTTCCAGTGCGTGATCAGCTTGGGCCGCGCGGGGTTCGACACATCAAAAATGCCGAGGCCGCCGCCGAAGTCGTCTGCGCCTTCACGGAACTTTTCATAGTTCACGATCATGATGCCGTTCTGCGCACGCACCTTGTGCGAGTGCCAGCCCATGGGCACCTGGAGCGTGGCGAGCAGCTTCGGGTTACGCGGGTCGGCGACGTCATAGATGGAGGTGCCATCGGGCGGGCGCATGGCCGAGACATAAAGTGTGGTGCCATCCACCCACGCCTGACCGCCGCCATGGCAGTCGATGTGCGAGACCAGCCGAGTGTTATGTGCGCGGGCCATGGTGGGCTTAACCGAGTTTTACGACATCGCCGGCGGGCGTTCGGGCGGCGCGCCGCAGCAGTCCGAAGGCGGCCAGTGCGGGTTCGTCGCTCGCGATGAACAACACGGCCGGGGTGGTACTGCTGGGGTTTTCAAGCGTCATCCAGTGATTGCCCGGCACCGCGATCGTGTCACGGAACTCGGCATCGAATACATGCTGCTCATCCACCCGGCAAATTGCGCTGCCCTCCAGCGGCGAGATGAGCAGGCTTGCGTTCTGGTTGAGCGGCGCGGTTTTCTCGCCAGGCCGCAGCATCTGAAGAAAGAAGGTCATGGTCTTGAAAACCGGGCCCCCCCGGATCGGGTCGGTGTATTCGACCACCAGCCCTTCCAGGCTCTCGGCGTCGCGATTGCGCTCGAGCACCTCGCGCATCATGTCGTAGCGGTAGACGTACATGGGAGACGACGCGCCCACGCCACGGGCGTGACTCACAAAGCGCGCGGTGGCGCCGCCCGTGCCGTAGATCTTGCGGCTGTAGTCGGGCGTAAAGCGCGCAGTCTGCTCACGTTTGCGGATGCCGTCTTCCTGATAGTCGTGACCGAACTCAAGTGCGTTCAGCACCTCCACCAGCGGGTAGTCGAGGACCGACAGATTAAGCGCCGGCTCGTTACCCACACAGCCATGGTTATGCCAGGTTTCTACTGGCGTGAGCACCATGTCGCCATGACCGAAGACAATGTTTTCGCCCTCCACCCCGGTGAAATTTTCCTGCCCGGTAAGCCCCAGGCGGATGGCGCTTGCCGTGTGCTTGTGCGGCGGCATCATTTCATTGGGGTCGTTGATGCGGTAGGCGGTATAGAGCGTGGTGACGGTGGCACGCCGCGGCCGCAGCCCCGGATTGACCAGGATGAGCGACCGCCGATCGGAACTGCCGGTATGGATGAGGCGCGCCGACTGCAGCATGAGTGCTTCGAGGTCGCGGGTGTAGCTCCAGTGAAAGGGCTGCGCGCGGGCGCCCGCCATCAGTTGACGGATTTCGTCGTGCTCCACATCGGAGCGCTGCGCCCAGAAGGGGAACAGATGCTTTTCGTTGATGCGTGCATACATCGCGCGAAGTTCATCTGACTCCGGTGCACTTGCTGCGTGCCCGCTCATCTCACCCATTCCAACCTCCGTCAACCGGTCTCGACCACCATGACAAGACTAGAGGGAAATACCGATCGCTGCAATGCGGTTTAGAGGAGATAAGTGCGGCTTTCGAAACAACCAATTGACAATTTGGTTGATCGGGTTGGATGCTTGCGAGATCTGAATTGGAGATAGTCGCCCATGCGAATGCCTGCTGCCCGCCCCCCCGACGCCTATGCTGCACTGCTCGCCCAACTGCGCGAGCGTGCGGCGCGCGGGCAGGGGCTCCCTGCAGAGCGTGAGCTCGCGGCCGAGCTCTCGGTCACGCGACATCAGCTCCGACGCGCGCTGGCTGAGCTGCGCGAGCGCGGCGAGCTCGCTGCTCCGGCAGCGCCGCGGGGGCTGGGGCGGAGTGCCCGGGCGCTGGTACGGCGCACCCACCCCATCGAAGTCGCTGAACTGCGCGCCATTCTCGAACCCGCCCTGGCCCGCATGGCGGCGGTGCGTGCTACGCCGATCGATGTTCGGCGGATTCAACGAGCCTCCACCACGCTTGCCGAACAGCAGAGCGCAAGCGCCGATCTGGATTTTCACAATGCAATCGCGGCTGCCACCGGAAACCGCCTGGCCGCAGACCTCTATGCGCTCCTTCGTCAGGTCGGACGCGATGCGCGGCTTCACCTGAGCCCGGCACGAGAGCGTCCCGCCGAGCGCCTGCGGCAGCGCGATGCGGAGCATCAACAGGTGGCTCAGGCTATTGCGCTGCGCGATCCCGATGCGGCCGAGCAGGCGATGCAGGCGCACATGCGGATGGTGCAGCGGCAGGTGTTGGAGCGCATGGGGTCGCTCGAGCGGGGCACCGCTCGCCCGGCCGGTCGACGCGAGGCCCCGCGTCAACAGCAGGAAAGCGGACAGACTTCCGGGTTGAGCAGAAAGCGCGGGTGAAAGCTGTCTCGACCCATTCCCATGGCAGCGATCAGACCGTCAACCGCCAGCTGGTCGCGAAGCGCGCGCATTGATTCAGGGTTGCCGTAGCGGCGTCGCGCAGCGCGCAGATCGATCAGGCGCTGATGACCGGGTGGCGGACAGTGGCCATCCGCGTCGGAGGTGACCATGACCCGCACGTCGGAGTCGCCGTGGCGCCCGGGGTCGGGGGTGCCTGCAGCGATGGAGTCTTCGCCCACACATCGGTAACCCGCTTCGCGGGCGAGGGCGCGCATCCGGGCGGTGATGTCATCAGTTCCCACCAGGGCAAGCCGCAGCGCAGTCTTGTGCGGCGCCCGTCCGGGAGGATGCAGCGAGGCGACCGCTTCACCCGGCGCCCGATATCGTGATCCCTGATCTGGTTGTGGGGGATCGGATTCGTCGCGTTCGCGCGCCTGTTCATTGAGGCTGCGCTCAAGCATGCGAAACAGCGAGCGGGCAAGGAGCGCGGCGTCGTCGAGCGGCGCGTGGGTCACCCGAATGCCCGCCTCGGTCATGGCCTGGAGGTCGATCAGACCCGCCCCGGCGCCGGTGAGCCCAATTGCCTGAAGCCGGGGAAGACCGCGCAGAAACGCGGGCGCCAACTCGGTGTGCTGGGAAACCATCAACCCCGATACGTCTTGAAGCGGTCCGGCATCGGAGGCAGTTGTGCCGACGTCAACTTCAAAAAGCGCGGCCAGCCGGTTAAGCGCTTCGTCGTGAAGCGCCGTGGCAACGACGACGCGATGTCTGCGAGCAGGCCTTCTCATGAGCACCAAGTTGCAACGACGGGACCGCTACGATCGAATTCCGGCGGCGGGGTGGAGTTCAATCAGCACGGGTTGATGATCGGAAGCGTCGGTCTTTGCGTCGACATGAAGCGCGCTCACCGCGGGCGCCAGATCCTCGGTCACGAACACGAAATCGCAGGTGTGTGGCTTGGGCCACTGCACCCGGTCATGAACGCCGTTGGTGTGAGCGTGAGGCTTACCCGGGTGGACGAGGGTCCAGGCGTCGCGCCAGGCGGGCGCGTCATCGATGGGTTCGAGCATCCGCGCATACTCGGCCGAGTCGGTGACGAAATTGAAATCGCCACACAGGAGCGCCGACGGGGGGCGAAGCCGCGCCTCGAAGGGCGAGCCGCGGTGCCGCGGCTGACCCCGGTCGGCCTGATGGCCGCAGGCCTCGCGGTGGAGGGCCCGCAGGTGGTCGACCTGAGCGGTACGCTGCCGCAGCGAGTAATACTCGAGGTGGGTGGTGATGACCCGCAGCGGTCCGCCAGACGTTTCAATCACGGCCTCAATCGCCACCCGCTGCATGCCGACTACATCAGAATCGGCCGGCCAGGCGAGCAAATGTCGCCAGACGCCCAGCACCGGTAGCCGCGACAGGAGCAGATTGCCAAACCGCGCCCGGGCACCCTGCTTACCAGGGACGTCGACCGCGATGCCTTCCACGGCCTGATAGCCCGGCAGCAGTGACGCGAGCAGACTGAACTGATTCTCGCCAACCGAGCCGGCCAGTCCGGGGAACCCGTCCGAAACCTCCTGAAGGCACAACACATCGAAGTCTGCGAGGCCGCGGGCGGTATTGATGATGCGTACCGGGTCGACTTGCCCGTCGCAGCCGCGGCACCATTGGATATTCCAGGTGATGAGTTTCATGTCTGGCTTTTGAGCTAGCGGATGCCCGCCCGCATGAATGATTGAACGAACTGCCGCTGAAAGAGCAGGAACGCGATCAGAAGCGGCGCTACGGCGAGCAATGTGGCCGCGCAGATCAGCGACCAATCGATGCCCTGGTCGGTGCCGGTGAATACCTGCAATCCAACGGTGATGGGGCGCGACTCGACCGAGTTGCTGACCACCAGCGGCCAGAGAAAATTATTCCAGTGGTGGCTCACTGACACCAGACCATAGGCAAGGTACGTGGGACGGGCGAGCGGCACATACACTTTCAAGAGCACCTGGAGTGCGCTTGCGCCCTCGACCCGCGCCGCCTCATCAAGCTCGGCAGGGATGGTTTTGAACGTCTGGCGAAGCAGAAAGATGCCAAATGCGGATGCCATGTAGGGCAGGCCGATGCCGGTGAGGGTATCAATCAGGCCCATCTGACTGAGCGTGCGGTGGTTTTCAACGATCAGCACGTCGGGCATCACCATGAGCTGAATCAGCACCATGAAGAACGCCAGATCGCGCCCCCGGAAGGCGAACCGCGCAAACGCATAGGCCGCGAGCGTCCCGAGGATCATCTGCGCAACCAGGATCATGGTGACCAGCATGATGGTGTTCAGAAAATAGCGCGCAAACGGTGCGGCGCTCCAGGCGGCCGCAAAATTGTCGAGCGTGAGCGGTGCACCGAGCTCGAAGCGCGTTGAATATTCACCCGGATGAAAAGCGGTCCATATCGCATAGACCAGTGGCAGGGCCCACAGAATCGCGAGCAGCCAGGCGGCCAGCGATTCAAGCGCGCCTCCCCCGGAAAAGGGCGGCGCAGCGGGCGTTTGTCGACCGGAGAGCGAGGGGGCGTGCGGTGTCATGGCGGACGGGGCGGCTTCAGCGATAGTGAATACGGCGTTCGAGAAGCCCGAACTGAATCAGCGCAAGGAGTGCCAGCACCGCGAGCAGCACCGCGGTGATGGCGGCTGCGTAACCCATGTCCCAGAATTTGAAGCCCACCTCATAGAGATGGAAGAGCAGCAGCGTGGTGGCGTTGTCGGGCCCGCCTCGCGTCATGACCACGATATGGTCCACCAGCCGGAAGGAGTTGATGACCGCGTTGATGAGCACAAAGAGGGTCGTGGGCATCAGAAGCGGGAACACGATGCGGCGGAGGTAGGTCAGGCGGCTTGCGCCCTCGATGGCCGCGGCTTCCGCATAGACCGGTGGAATCTGCTGCAGCGCAGCCAGATAAAAGATCATGAAAAAGCCCGACTCCTTCCAGATGGTGACCAGAATGACGCAGGCGAGTGCGGTGGAGGGGCTTCCCAGCCAATTGTGGCTAGGCAGACCGAAGAGCGAGGTGAACTGCTCAAGCAGTCCGTACTGCGGCGTGTAAAAAAACAGCCAGATGTTGGCGACCGCCACCATCGGCAGGACGGTGGGCGTGAAATAGGCGAGCCGCAGCCAGCCGCGGCCGGCGATTTTGCCGTTGACCCATAGCGCCATGACGAGCGCGAGCGCGATCGAAACCGGGATCGTGCCCAGGCAGTACCAGAGGTTGTTTTCAACCGCCCGCCAGAACACCGCGTCTTCAATCAGGGTCTGATAGTTATCGAGTCCCACGAATACCGACGGCCGATTGGCCTTCGGCGTCGACATCAGACTGTGGCCCAGCGTGGCGATCGCCGGATAGTGAGTGAAGAGCGCGAGCAGGCACGCGGCGGGCAAAAGCAGCAGCCAGCCGTTGACATGGACAGATACGCGCTTCACTCGAGCAGATCTTGAAGTGATGAGTGATGCCCGTGGCAGGCGTGTCGCCCGCCACGGGTCATGGGATCAGCGGCGATAGGGACGCAGAATCCGCTCGGCTTCGCGCTGCGCATCGCGCATCGCGACCTCAGGCGTTTTCGCCCCGGTGAGGGCCGCCTGCAAACCATCATTGAGTGCCTTGGTGACGCGCTGGTTCTCGTG
>JAGWXN010000517.1 GCA_018969885.1 Betaproteobacteria bacterium
CGAGTTGCAGCCGTGCGCGATGTTGGCAAACGGCCCGCCGTGCACAAACGCGGGTGTGTGCTCGATGGTCTGCACCAGGTTCGGGGCGAGCGCATCGCGAAGCAAGACCGTCATGGCGCCGTGCGCGCTCAGGTCGCTTGCGGTGACGGCGCGACCGTCGTGCGTGCGGCCCACGATGATCCGCGCAAGCCTCGCACGCAGATCTTCGATCGAGGTGGCCAGACACAGGATCGCCATCACTTCGGACGCCACAACAATGTCGAACCCGTCCTCACGTGGGAAGCCATTTCCCGGGCCGCCCAGCGAGTTCACGATGCTACGGAGCGCCCGGTCGTTCATGTCGACCACCCGGCGCCAGCTGATCCGGCGCAGATCGATTCCAAGTTCGTTACCGTGGTGGATATGGTTATCGATGAGGGCGGCGAGCAGGTTGTTGGCGAGCGCGATCGCTGAAAAGTCACCCGTGAAATGGAGATTGATATCTTCCATGGGCACGATCTGCGCGTAGCCACCGCCAGCGGCTCCGCCCTTGACGCCGAACACCGGGCCGAGGGAGGGTTCGCGCAGACAGACCATGGCATCTCGGCCAATATGGTTGAGCGCATCGCCCAGGCCGACGGTGGTGGTGGTTTTTCCCTCGCCGGCGGGGGTGGGGCTGATCGCGGTCACCAGAATCAACTTGCCGTCCGCGCGATCTTTCAGGGAATCGATGAATTCAAGCGACAGTTTCGCCTTGTATCGGCCGTAGGGCGACAGATGCTCAGGTGCGATACCGAGCCGTTCGCGGGCGAGGGTTTCGATCGGCTGAAGGGTGGCGGACTGGGCGATATCGATATCGGTGGGCATGGGGCGATCTGCCTTCGGAGGAGGTGATTGCGAGTGTAGCCGTGACAGTGTCCGAAGCAAAAAACGAGGGCATTGCTCGCGACAAGCTGTTCGCCGTGGCGAGCGATGCCGCGCTACGATGGCGAACCAAGGAGCCCTCGCGTGAGCCCACATCCTGCTCTATCGCTGTTGCTGATCATCGGCGTCATTCAATTCTGGCTGATGCCAACGATCGCCTGGATCCTGCTAAAGGGTCAGCGCGATGTCGCTGCCCGATTCTGGTTTGCCGGCACCGCCTGTTATGCGGGTACGGCATCGCTTTTTGTTCTCCAGACGTTACTGCCGAAAGTTGCTTACCTGGTCATCGGTTTGGTTCTGGTGACCATGATGCTCGCGTTGATCGCCGAGGCTTTGCGGCGCGAGCTCTCGGCCACCCCCACCCCGTGGGCGTGGATTGTCGCGGTGGTAACCGGTAATGCGGTGCTCCTCTTTCTGCTGCAGCATCTTCTGGGCGACCACCTCATGCGGGCCGCTCAGTTAGCGATCGTTTCAGTGCTGGATCTGGGTTGCTGCTACCTCCTGCTTAAGGTCATCCGGGCGAAGCAAAGTCGCTCGCTGATCTTTGTGCTGGTTGGATTCCTGGCGGTTGTCATCACCAACCTGCTTCGTATTCACGGATACCTTGCCCGTGGCGAGGCGCCGGTGCTGCTGACCTTCACGACGAGCTCCAACCTCGGTTTCATTGCCAATTACCTTGCGGTCGTGATCTACAGCTTCGGGTACTGGGGGTTCGTGATCGAAAAGAATCGCGCTGCGCTCCTCGCTGAAAAAACCGAGCGCAGCCGGGCGCAGGCAGGCGAATCCCAGGCGATCGATCGTGAGCGAAGCACGCTTGAAGTGGTGCGCCAGCGCGAAGAGCTGATCGCTGAGCTCGCGCGGATGCAACGTGCGGCTCAGGCGGGGGCCCTCTCAGCCTCGATCGCTCACGAAATCAACCAGCCGCTGACCTCGGTGCGGCTGAGTGTCGAGGAGTCGCTGCTGCTTGCGCGTCGCGGGACCGATCCTGCACGGCTTGAGCGTCTTCTCGAGCGGATTGCAGCCGAGAATCAGCGTGCGGCAGGCATCATTCGAACGCTTCGAGATATTTTCCGGG
>JAGWXN010000518.1 GCA_018969885.1 Betaproteobacteria bacterium
CTCAGCACCAGTGGCAACGCGAGCGTCATCGCGAAGGGCTCCGTGGCGTTCGCGGCCGACGCCGACATCCGTACCGCGAGTACGGCTGCTGGTAGCGGCAGTATTGATGTGTGGGCCGAGACGGGTGCCATCACCCAGCATGCGTCCAGCGTACTGGCCAGCACCGGTGCGACGGCCGCGGCGCGACTGAGAGCGGCAACTAGCGTCACGATTGGCGATATCGAACTCGCTGACGGCAAGGTCAGCATCACGGCGGTCGCGGGGTCGGTGCTCGATGCCGATGCATTGGTTGCGAGCGGTAGCAGCAGCGTGAACGATGCCGATCAGGACATCACGGCAGCCGCCGTGCGCCTCAACGCCGGCACGGCCCTCGCCCAGTCGGTCAATCATCTGGAAACCACAGCTGGGACGCTTAGCGCGTTGGCGGCTGGCGGTGGGATCTGGCTGCTCGAAGCCGATGCGCTGGCAGTCGATACGGTTACGGCAACCGTGAGCCGAGTGCTGTCGGATGGATCGGTCAGCAATTCCACCGTGACCGACGATGCCCAGTCCGACATCCGAACCACGGGCGCGAATGGCTCGATTGTGCTCCGTACCTCGGCTGGCAGCCTCACCTTGAACAACGGGACCGCGCCCGGCGCAGCGAGCACACCGGCCGATGAGGCATCGGTGGTTGCTCACGGTAGCGGTAACGTCCTGCTGCAAACACTTGGCGCTGGCACCAATATCGTGGCGAACGCTGACGTGGCGAGCACCATCGGCAATATCAGTCTGATTGCCAAGGGTTCGGTAACGTTTGCCGCCAACGCTGATATCCGCACGGCGAGCGACGCCACGCTGGGCGCGGCGAGCGGCAGCATCGACGTGTGGGCCGAAGCGGGCGCCATTACGCAGGATGCTTCGAGCCTGATCACCAGCACCGGTACCACGGCGGCCGCGCGCCTGCGTGCCGCAACCAGTGTCACGGTCGGCGACATCGAGTTAATCGATGGCAAGGTGAGCATTACCGCTGTATCGGGTTCTATCCTTGATGCCGACGCGCTGGTGACGACCGGTGGCAGCGGCGCCAACGATTCCGATCAGGACATCACGGCATCCGGTCTGCGCTTGTCGGCAGGCGCCGCAGTGGGCGACTCGGTCAATCATCTCGACACCACGGTGGCGACCCTGACGGCGCTGGCGGCCAACGGCAGCATCTGGGTGCTGGAGGCCAATGCGCTGACCATCGGCGATGTCGGGCTTGCGGTGAATCGCGTGCTGGCTGACGCCAGCGTGTCCACCGCTGACAGCACGGACGCGGTGCAAAGCGACTTGAGGACCACGGGCGGCAACGGCTCGATCGTTGTCAGCACGACAGCGGGCAGCCTCACGCTCACCAACGGAACGGCCCCGGGCTCGGCCAGCACTCCCGCCGATCTCGCTGCGGTCAGCGCCCACGGCAGCGGAAATATTCTGCTGCAGGCCCAGGGCAACAACGCCGACCTGATCATCGGGGCTGGCGTGACCGGGTCCACCGGCCATATCACTTTGACTGCGAGCCGCACTGTGGCGGCGGGCGCCGGGACGACGATCGCGACAACCGGCGCTGGATCGGTGTATTTGGCGGCCCGCACCGGTAACCTCACGATGGCAGCCGATGCGCTGATTTCGTCAGTCAACGGCGACGTCCTGTTGCGTGCGGGTAACGATGTGTCCGACCAACTCACCATTGGCCGCGTCATGGCGAGCAACGCGAACGTGGGCCTGGTGTCCACGGGTTCGGTGCTCGATAGCGACACAGTAACCAGCACCGCCGACGATTCAACGATTGATGTGACGGCCCGCGGACTGCTGATCTCGGCCGGCAAGGGTGCGGGTGTGCTCGCTGGTAACAGCCTGTCGTTGCCGGTCAACGCGATTGAGACGCGGGTTGAAACGCTGTCGGCGCGCGTTCGAGGCTCCGACGGCCTGAATCTGCTTGAAGCCGACCAACT